>NZ_JAGPYT010000003.1:0-276552 GCF_024453995.1 Corynebacterium sp. CCUG 51687
ATCCTGTGTCCGCGGGGTGGAAGATGAAAAGGGGGTTGTGTGTCCGCGCGGCGGACACATTTGATGTCTTGCCGCTGACAGGTGGAGCAGATCGCGTGTCCGCGCAGCGGACACCTCCCCCAACCTGGTAGCAGCAGCCCCGGTCCTTCCTGCTAGTTTGTGCCCACTTGTGCAGTGTGTAGGATGAAAGGCGCTTTATGCGCCCGTGGCGGAATTGGCAGACGCGCTGGATTTAGGTTCCAGTGTCTTTGACGTGTGAGTTCAAGTCTCACCGGGCGCACAAGAGGAAAGAGCCTCCGGGATTGCAAATGACGCAGTGTCGGAGGTTCTTTTGTGCGCGCCGCAAAAGCCAAAAGCTGGGCTTAAGGGACATTTTGTGTGTAACTAACTGCGTCCAGCCCACCCTTTTCTCACGCCTAAGCTGAGGTTCCACTGATGATCAATGCCGGTATCGAATTCTTTCGGTCCGTCGACCTCTTCCCGTTGACCTCTTCCGGTCGACCTACTCCGGTTTACCAACGCAGGTCAGCGCAAAATCGGCAAAATAGCCCCAAAATCATCCAAATCACCGCTGACCTGGGTTGGTCGACGCAATGAGGTCGACCGGAACCCCCGATACCTCTATGCGACCAGAATTGTGCACGTCAAGGGCTTTGCTCGTCCCCCTGGCTATATGCGACCGCCCAACGCACAGGCGGCTGGTTCTAGTCCCCCCTAGAGCACTCGATCTCGCTGGGGTCCTTGCGCTACCCGCAGACTTCATACCACACACCAGACGTCATTTGGTGTTGGTTTCTCGAAACGGGCGAATGGAACTGTTTTGAAAACCATATCTGGTTGTTGTCCGAGGTCATCCCAGGAAACCAGATAGATTTATACACACAAAATGTCCCTTAAGCCAAAAGCTGAGTAGCGGAAGCCGCAAAACTACGGCGCGTCGATCGGGAACTGGACGGAGCCGTCCGTCGACTGGGTGGGTGCTTCGTCCTGCTCCGGCCCGTAGATGAGCCAGCCGCCGAGGGCGACCAAGGCCGCGATCGCGATGGTCGCGATGACTGCGCGCTGCTTCTTGGGCTCGGCAGGGCGGTCGGGGTTGTACTCGTCTTTGAGGTAGGGGTCTTGGTTTGGCGTCGTATTCTTATCCACGGCGCCAAAGATATCATCTTATGCGCCGGTGGTTGCATTCAGGTCCCAGTCGCGCAGGATGCGCTCGACGTGGCCGGTTGCGCGAACATTGTACTGCGCCTGCTCAACCTTGCCGTCGGCGCCAACGAGAATGGTGGAGCGGATGACGCCCTGCACGATGCGGCCGTAGTTGTTCTTCTCCCCGAACGCGCCGTATGCGCTCATGGTTTCCTTGGAAGGGTCGGAAAGCAGGGTGATCTTCAGGTCATGGTCTTCGCGGAACTTCGCCAACTTCTCTGGCTTGTCGGGACTGATGCCGACGACAGCGATGTTGGCGTCGTTAAACACTTCGAGGTGCTCGGTGAAGTCGCAAGCTTCCTTGGTGCAGCCAGGGGTGTTGGCGCGTGGGTAGAAGTAGACAATAACGCGCTTGCCGGCGAAGTCTGCAAGGGAAACGGTTTCGCCTTTGTCGCTGGTCAGGGTGAATGCGGGGGCGGTGTCGCCTTGTTCGAGTCGAATGTTGTCAGTCATAATTCCCCGTTTTACACTAGATTGGTTGGAAGTTCTGTAAATAGTCAACACATCTAGGAGTATGTAGATCGTGGCACGAGATATTCATGACATTGAGCGCAGCCTTGCAGAGACCCGCTCGAAGCTCGCTAGCACCCTCGATGAGCTCGCAGACCGCGCTCAGCCATCCAACCTTGCAGACAGCGCGAAGAGCGAAGCTGCCAACTGGCTGCAGGATGAGACCGTCCAGAAGGTCCTGATCGGCATCGGCGTTGGCGTCGCAGCACTTGTTGGCATCAAGGTGTTTAACAGCCGCAAGCGCAAGAGCGAGCTGAAGAAGCTGCAGGAGCTGCTCTCTCAGCGCTAAAACGCGCAGAAGAGTGCCCCGCCCTCCACGTTGGAGGAGCGGGGTTTTCTGTTACTTGGCGACGATCGTCGCACCTGCCGCTTCCATCTCACGCAGTGCGGCCTGCCCACGCTCCTCGTCGACGGGGGAGCACAGGTCGGCGAGGACGCGGACGTCGAAACCCTCCTTGCGGGCATCAAGCACCGTGGCGCGCACGCAGTGGTCCGTAGCGATGCCGCACACATCAATGGCAGTGACGCCGTGCTCGCGCAGCCAATCGCCGAGCAGTACATCGCCGTCAGTGACGCCCTCAAACCCGGAATAAGCAGCGGTGTAGTGCCCCTTCCGGAAGTACTTGTCAATACTTATCGACGCCAGCGGCGCGCGCAGCTGTGCGCCATCGGTGTCAGCAACGCAGTGGACTGGCCACGTATCCACAAAATCCGGGTCCTGCGAGAAGTGGGTGCCAGGGTCGATGTGCCAGTCCTGCGTGGCGAGCACGAAGTCGTAGTCGTCTCTGTGTTCTTCGAGCAGTGTGTGCACGCCTTCGGCGACGAGATCACCCTTCGCGGTGCCGAGGGAACCGCCGGGGCAGAAGTCATTTTGGATATCAACAAGGATGCAAGCGACAGTCATGCCGATAGCCTAGCCGGTGGCGCGCCTGCTCGGGGCGTTTCAAAGTATGGGGGAATTTATGGGGGATTTGGGTTAAGATACGAAAAAGCCCCTGGCCTGCGGTACTGTTCCCGCTGGTCAGGGGGTTAAGGTGGTGCGCCATCAGGGAATCGAACCCCGAACCCACTGATTAAGAGTCAGTTGCTCTGCCAATTGAGCTAATGGCGCTTGTTGTCTTGGAGGCTGTCCTCGTTGGCAACGTTGAATACAGTAACACTAAGGTTCGCAAGGTGTAAAATCGCCTGGTCAAGGTGGTTATTTTCGATCGTTATGGAACGGTTATCGTTTCGGGTCGTTGTAAAGTAGCGTTTCGTTGTGCTGGGGCGATAGTGTTGTTGGTTGCTAAAACTTCGGGTGTTGTGAGGAAGCGAGAAACGTGACAAGCATGCGGCGGTCTCTCATTGGTGTTGGCCTTGTCGCCGTGTTGGCGGCGGGTGTAGTTGGGTGCTCGTCGGAGGCGGGCAAAGGCATCAACCAGGTGGCGGAAACCACTGGTCAGACGACCGTCAAACCAGAGCCCCCGGCGTTTTCGGTGAAGGACGAGGCGACAGACGTCGAACCCCTCGACCCGATTACGGTGAAGTCCGAAGCCGGGCTCGAAGAAGTCGAGATGACCAACGAGGCAGGCAAGGTTATCGAATCGTCCTTCAATGATGACCGCACCGAGTGGGAGGTCACCGAACCGCTTGGGTACGGCCGCTACTACACCATCGTGGCGAAGGATAAGGCTGGCCAGAAGAAGACCGTGAGCTTTTCCACGGTCGTCCCAGCGGCAACTACGAACGTCTACATGGGCCCGCTTGAGGGATCGACTGTTGGTGTCGCGCAGGCGATCACGTTCCGTTTCGACGTCCCCATCCAGGATACGAAGGCACTTGAGGAGCTCATCGACGTCGAGACCTCGAACGACACCGAGGGCGGCTTCTTCTGGCTGGACCCATACGAGCTGCGCTGGCGCCCGAAGGAGTTCTGGGAGCCAGGCACCACGGTGAAGGTGACGGCCGACCTCTACGGCAAGGACCTCGGCGGCGGCGTCTACGGCGCGCAGGACAACGAGACCACCTTCGAAATTGGGGACGAGGTGAAGACAGTCATCGACAACAACGAAAAGGTGCTGCGCGTCTACCAAAATGGCGAGCAGATCCGTTCGTTCCCGGTATCGCTGGGTACCGACTTCCAGTACGACACCCCGAACGGCACCTACGTCGTTGGCGATGAGCACACCTCGCTCGTGATGGACTCCCGTACGTTCGGGCTTGGGCTGGGGCAGGGCGGCTACGTCACCCCCGTGGACTACGCCACCCAGCTGTCCTACTCGGGCATCTACGTGCACTCCGCGCCGTGGGCGGTGTGGGCGATGGGCTCTACGAACCAGTCGCACGGCTGCGTCAACGCGACGTACTCGGACGCGCAGTGGTTCCAGCAGGCCGTAAAGCGGGGCGATCCGGTCATCATCAAGAATACGAATGGCGGCACGCTCAACGGCTACGACGGCCTGGGCTACTGGAACCTGGACTGGGAGCAGCGCTCCGGCGGTTCAGAGGATCCGAACGCTTAAGTCGGTCTGTTAGAAAAAGTTCCCGAGAGGCAATCGACAATAAGGAAACGTCAGATGAATACCCCACTCCAGTACTTCCAGAGTGGGCTAAGGGGGCCTCGTCTGAAATTGTAGAGACTGAACTTTCACCGGAAGAAGTCTCCGAGTGGACTCCGACGAAATCTCCTAAATCTACTGTACGCCCTGGAGAAATGCGTAGCGATAGGGAAGAAATACCGGGTGATTTCACCAAAGAAGAGGCGGATCTTGCAGAAACAAAAGAAGCACAGCTGCAAGAAGAAGATAATCCGACCCTAAATTCTGCCCCAGGTTGCAAAGTTTACTGGCCTTCTCCTTTTGAAGTATGCGGTGCAATCCGGGAACTTTATGATTCCATTGGCGGACCGAAAAGCTTTCTGACGTTTCCTAAAAGCAACGAGCTAACTAATCCTGACGGTATTGGTAAAAGGTCCGAATTCGTCAACGGGTTTATCTATTGGCATCCAAAGACAGGCGCTCATACTGTTAGCATTCCTGCAACCGTCGTGTGGGCAAAGCATGGTTGGGAACGCGGACACTTCGGGTACCCAATGACTAATGATATCGCTCTCGGAGTTAGTTGGTATAAACAAAAATACCAAGGTGGCTACATCTACACACAAAACTCCATTCCTGCAGTACAAGCAGGAATTCAAGGGCGAATATACGACAAATGGCAGGACATGGGAGCCCAAAAGAGTACCTTAGGTTTCCCTATCAGCAGCGAAGAAAAAACACCTGACGGGATCGGGCGATACAACCTTTTCCAAAAAGGAATTATGGTTTGGTACCCTAAATTCGGCGCTCACACTATAACAGGCGATGTGCTACTCCAATGGGTGTATTCAGGCGCTATTGATGGAGATGTCGGCTACCCTGCTGGTGACCCTGGAGAGGAGCATGAGGGTTGGAAAGAACAAAAATTTGAAAAAGGCAGCATTCACGGTGCCCAACTAGAAAAGTTTTTTCCTGACTTTATGCCTGGGGCAGGACTCGAACAAGATGCACCTACCCTACAAGGCAGCGGAATCGCTGGAGGTAATGACTACACTGATGACGTGGTGCTGTCTACTCGGGACAGGTGCGGGACCCCTGTGGTACTACGACGCGGTTGGTACACCCCGGATGCTAAAAGGGGAAAAGGGGGTCCTTGGGGCTATGACAAGATCAGGCATAAGCACGGAATTTGGAACCTATATACGATAAACAAGTACTTTAAAGGGCTCTGCGAAGCGAGGATGGAAGGTACCGACCGTATCTATGAAACTCCTATCTATGAGGCTGTCCGCACTAATGATGGAAAAAAGGTTGGAACTGGAAGATCATTTGAACTTCGAGCAGTAATAGAAACTACAGTGTGGGTCCCTGGAGGACTAGAGCCACGTGGAGTGAAGACAATGTTCCCGCTACGTGAGTCCAATGATGGCAGCGACGTGGTTCCCCAGTGGTTCAATATGGAGAAAAACATAGATTAAAATAGGCGCGGTGAGGCAGGGGGTAAATGATTAACCGTGGCCGGTTCGTGGAATATAAAGCTCTGTGCCCATCTTTTTGTCTGCCTTCGCTCTCCTCAATTCTATAAAGCGTTGAGGCGTGTTGTCGCTAACGGTTCCGAGCCATTTTATTTTATCTCCGCAACCGTAGTCTAAATCCCCGGCGAATGGATCACCGGCAAGCTGATCTGCCCAGGCCTTGACAGCAGTATCTTCTTCCGATGAGACTCCCCCAGTACTCGGTATTGGGGGCATTTCCATGCCAACATACGCAAGTCCTTTCGTGGACATTACTGAGAATACGCAGTAGACGTACTGAGCCGTTCTCCAAGCTGCCCGTAGCTCGACAGCTCCGGAAGAAATGAGGTTTTCTTGAGCAAAATACCGCTTTAAAAGCGAATTCATGTAATAGGCAAAAGACGTTATGTTCCAATTATTTACCATGTTTTACTCCTCGTATTCGCGCTACTGACAGTCAATGCAGCTTCCGCAGTCCATACCAACTGCATAGTACCTCTGAGTACTTTAGTGCCCAGAGGCTTATCTACATGGCACGTTCGCTACGGGTTCGTCGTTCTAACAGCCAGTCAGACAAGAAGGAACCGTGGCGTAGTTTCGGGATGGCCACATCGATGGTGCTGACCCGTGTATCCAGTAGTCGGTGGCGGTAGCCGTTGCGGTGGTTGACGCGGTTGTCGCTGGTGGTGCCGTAGTCAGCGCTGCCGACAGTATCGTCTTGGGAAGATAGAATTTGGTTGATGAAATCACCGAGCATCTGACGCGTCAGATCGGGTGATGCTTGAGTGAGTAGCTCTTCGAGGTATGCTTTTGGTTGCCAGTTGTGTCGGCACCGGGGGCTTAACTGTGAGAAGCGGGTCGAATAGCGGAGTTCTCCGCTAGGAGGTGTAAAAATTCCTCTGGGTCTTTAACCGTCAAGCGAATGGGTCTTCCGATATTGCGGTGTAGGAGGATATTTGCAGAACCGGCATGGAATGAAATAGTGCCATCCAGGAAGTGAACCCCAAACGTTTGGGATTCGAGTATGGGGCCCGAGGGAAGGATCTCCGCCCCCTTCAGAGATTCCAAACGAACGTTGCTAACTGGAATGCCAAGAACTGAAATCCGAAGGATTTCATCATTCAGCAACACCCCGACATTAAAGAAAATTGCCAGAGACACTAAAAGACCGCATGTGATAAAGGCGGTTTGATCTCTTCTGGTCAAGAAGTAGACACACAATAAGAGTACTGCGAAGATAAGTACGATCCGACTAAAATTATATCCAAATACTCTTGATCGATAACTTGAACCAGTCATGAATATCACTCCCCGGGAACAATTCTTGGCTTAACGTACCTGCCGTTGAAAGCAATGTGCCCCGCAACCTGTTTGTACAGGCCACGGGGCACTCTCGGGGTGGCTGACGGGGCTCGAACCCGCGACACCCAGGATCACAACCTGGTGCTCTACCAGCTGAACTACAGCCACCATCGCTGTTTTTCAACAGCGGGAACTACTTTACAATGAAAGCCTAGGATTGCAAAAACCGCTGGTAGTGGGCGTGTGCGGCGGCTGCGGCGTCGGCTGCTTGCTCGGAATCTGGGCCCGGATCCGGTGCGAATACGGAACGGCGGTAGTAGTCGAGCTCCTGGATGGATTCCACGATGTCGGCGAGCGCGCGGTGCGCCAGGCCCTTCTCGGGCTGGTTGTAGTAGGCGCGCGGGAACCAGCGGCGTGACAGTTCCTTGATGGTGGAGACGTCGATCATGCGGTAGTGCAGGGCGGCGTCGAGACGCGGCATCTGCTCCCGGATGAATGACCGGTCGGTGGCGATGGAATTGCCAGCAAGCGGCGCTGGGTGGTCTGGGTCGCAGTGCTTTGCAATCAGCGCGAGGACGGCGTCCTCGGCCTCCTTGATGGACACTGAGGAGGAGCGGATCTCGTCGAGGAGCCCGTTCTCGGTGTGCATATTCAGGACAAAGTCGTCCATTTCGGCGAGCTCATCTTCGGTGGCGTGGACCACTAGGTCCAGGCCCTCGTCGAGAATCTCAAGTTGCGCATCGGTGACGAGCGCTGCGACCTCAACGATGACGTGGCGGGACGTGTCCAGACCCGTCATCTCCAGGTCGACCCATACGATGCGGTCGTTTTTTGCAGGGACATCCATTTACTCTTCTCCCATCTGTGCATAGAACCGCCCCATGATTGGGGCGAGGGCGCCGCGCGGAGCGTACGTCGATACGAAATCCATCACCTTGGAAAGCGGGCCCGGCACCACGCGGCGCTTGTTGCTACGCATCGCGCTGATGGTGTCTTTCGCGCAGGACTCGTACGTGGTCCAGAGGAAGTCCGGCACGACCTTGTCCACGATCGACTGCTCCTCCTCAGGAACTTCTGCCTCTCGCACCGGCCCCGGCGCGAGCAGAGTGCAGTGTACGCCGCTGTCCTTGAGCTCGTAGTGCAGCGCCTCCGTAAACGTATTGACGCCCGCCTTCGTAAACACGTACGTGGCATTGTTCGGGATCGGCGTGTTGCCCGCTGCCGAGCCAACGTTGCACAGTGCACCCGCGCGGCGCGGCACCATTTGGTCCAGTACCGCCTTCGTGATGCGGAACACCGCCGTGGCGTTGAGGTTGAACTGGTCCGTCTCGTAGTTCCAGTCCTGCTTCATAAACGGGCCAAAGGAGGCGATACCGGCGGAGTTCACGCAGATGGTGATCTTCTTCTGCCCGATGTAGTCCAGCAGCGCGGTCACGTCGCGCTCCTTGGACAGGTCTGCTGCGAAGACCTCGGCGTTGATACCGTGCGCATGCGCCAGCTCTTCGGCAAGCTGCATCAGCACCGCTTCTCGACGCGCCACCAGCAGTACGTTATATCCAGCAGCAGCAAGTTGGCGCGCAACTGCCTCACCGATGCCCTGCGAAGCGCCAGTAATCAGCGCGAACGAATCAGTAGTTGGGGAGGGAAATGTCATGTACCTCAGGGTACCCGACGGTCCGACTCCGCAATCGAGCGCAACTCCTCGATACAGTCCTGGTATGCGCGGGCACCGGTAGCGGTCAGAGAGACCCAGTCCACGTTCTTGTCCGGGTTCGCCTTGCGGTCCGTAAACAGGGACACGTAGCCGGCTTCTTTGAGTGCGTTGATGGCCGTGAGGTAGGCGTCGCTATCTAGCTGAGTGAGAGTACGCAGCCGCTTGGGGTGCATCTCCTTGTTCTCCGCGGCGCCGACGTCGCTGGTGGTGGCCTCGGCGGCAAAGAGTGCGGCGCAGATGCTCAAGCACGAGGGTTGCAACAAAATATCAGGCATTGTTCCTCCAGCTCCTCGCGTACGTAACGACGAAAACGACGGTCGCGAACGCGCCGAGCAGACTCGAGAACACCTTGTTCTGAAGCGGGGCGACCTGCAAGAGCGATATGCAGAGGAAGTACACGCCGAAGGGAAGAAACGACATTTTTGGGTCCTCTTTGACCGGCTGCCGGATGCTGGAGCGCACGCCGGTTGACCTGCGTCGCTCGATGACAACGATGCACCCGATGCAAGGCACAAACAGGAGGAACGGCCAAAACTGGTCGAGAACAAAGATCAGCGGCAGGCTCACCCCGAAGCAGACCGCCGCGCACAAGATCCACCCCCAAGGAACGGCCGGCTTTCCCCGGGTGCGTTCCTCGGTTTCATGCGCTGCGGCCAGCAACTCGCGGGCCTGAGCGGAAGAAATAGAGACGGACATGGCGCCATGGTACATCGGGGGCGATGCTATTTTTGTCGGTAGCGTCGCGCTAGACCATCAATGTCGGCCCAGCGTTGAAATGCGCGGCTGGTGTGTGCGATGACCGAATCCAAATCCGCGGCATGTGTAACGATGTACTCCATCAGTCGGGCGCCTTCTTCGCCTGCGGCTAAATCAGGTCCCTTGCCCTCTGGCTCTCGGACATGAACCGAAAACAAGCGCAGATAAGTGAGCCCAACGATAAGTGCGGTGCGCTTGTTGCCATCGGCAAACGGATGGTTATTGGCTATATGGACGGTCAGCGAGGCTCCTCTATCAAACACCGAGGCGTACCGGGGCTGGCCGCTGAATAACTGGAACGGGGCGTAAACTGCACTTTCCAAAGAAGCCCGATCCACAGTAAATCCAAGATAACTCTCCGGTTCTCCGTTCGCGGTCATACGATCCCCGCAGCCTTGATTCACTGCGCACGCCAACTCCACGAGCATCTGAGCTAAGAGCTGCTCTCTGGAAGCTTCACTGTGGTCAGACAATTGCGTTGATTACCGGTTCGCGAGGAGTGAAAGGGTGTTGTGCCATTCCGCTTCGACTTCATGTGCAGTGGCAAGCAGATGATCGAAGCTAGGAAGGTGATCCACGTCTGGCAGGGAAGGCGAGTCTGGGACAGAATGTCCTGACTGGAGCAACTCCGTGAACTCTTCGCGCATCGTGGTCATGCTCAAAGCGCTGCTACAATGCGTGCCCCCGACCGCGTTGCTGCGTGCTTCCTGCCAAGCTCGACCGTGGCTCATGTCTGACAACTCCGCGGATGTCAGCGAACCGTAGAAATTCACAACGCTTTCAATCGTTGCTCGGGCAAATGGCGAAAGTGCCGAAGAATTCCCACCAGGAACGTGTGGGACCTCCCATCCACGCGCAACGTTTTCTGTACTGCGGCGGAGGTCATAGGGGACGGGTCCTTTTGCCCAAGCTTGCAGCTCTTCCTCGAATAGTGGCAGTCCGGTCCAAGCAAGGTGCCAGCCTTGGGAAAAGAAGCAGATTTTATAAAGCTTCATCTTGTCGACGCCGGGGATGAGTTCGGTCACATACTGGCCGGCGTCAAGAATATTGGACATAGTGATCACCAACTTTAGAGAGGCTTCAGGAACCCAACGGTACTCGAACCTAATGGACCGCTATCCTACCAGCACATACGAGTGTGCTACGAGTGAAGTTGTTTTGCTTGAGGGCTGTTCTTTACGGGGCTGCCTGGGCGGCTGGCGCGCCAGGTTTTGACTGCTTCAGCGTCCCACAGAGGTGCGCGCGCGTCGAGACGAGCGACTTCGGCAGGCGGGTTGAGGTTGATGCCTTGCCGAAAGTAGCCGCGCCACGTGGCAGGGGAGACGCCGCAGTGCTCGGCACATTCCGGAACGCGCCATAGGCGCGCCCCTGTCAGCTCATCGACAATGATGGGCTGCACGGCTATGCCTTCTTTTTGTTCTTGTCGATGACGTAACCGACGGCAAGAAAAGTAAGGGCGAAGAGTGGGTTGGCGCCTGCGAGGGTGGTGATGATGCCGGTTCCGGCTCCAAGGAGTGTGAATCTCATTGTGGGTCCTTTCTTCAAACCCACCATACCAGCAAAAACGCCCCCACTACCAGGCAAAACACCAGGCAGCGGGGGTAATAAAAAAGGGGATAGTCGAATTCTTTTATTCACACTTGTTTGTTTTTAGCCTCGTATCCGACCGCCCTATCACCCTATCACCGTGTTTCAGTTTTCCTCTCACGGTCGTGCCGTAGAAAGTGAACCCCGAGCGCCGCACTTAGCAAGGTTCGTATGTTTAGTGGATTACGACTAGTCCGTCTCGGTTTGCCGCGAGTGCTCTGTGGACGAGGCTTCAATGGAAGAAAACAACGCTGAGGCACCAGGTACGTGGAACCCCGGTACCAACTACCCCGAATCGACATCACCACCCAAGCAATCGCCGACCGCAAACTTCCCACTGAATTAGCCTAAGTCAGGTTACATGCCTGAAGGAAAAAGCCTTGCAGTACTGGGTACGCGATACAGCAGTACCAAATTTGCGGTGACTCGCGGTGCAAACTTGCCAGCTACCCCCAAATCGACTCCCTGAAAGTGGTAGAGAGCTTTCGGTGCTTCAGCACTGAGCCAAAAGCAGTCTAGCCCCAGTTTTACATGGGTCTTGAGGGAAGGGAATTTACATTGAAAAAAGAAACGTGCTGGTAGTAGGCATGAAGAGCATAGTTTGCCATTTACTAGATTAAAGGCCGCGATGCGACTGCCCAATAAGGCAGATACTCCATCTTCTTACGTCCTGCGTTGGGATCCTTAGGGACGATTTTTCCGTCTTCGAGTGCGAGCTTGAGGATCGCAGACGCCTTAGCGCTTTCCTTGTCTGTCAGTTTAAAACGCTCTCGAATAGTGCGATTTGTCGTAGTCTGATTACTAACTTGTCGTAAGCAGGCATGCAAATAGACCGCTCTAATTTTCTCTTCATTGTCCATATCTGATAACTGCCGAGGCGAACTGAGAGTAACCACGGTATTATCCTCTGGGACGCTAATCTTGGGGGCTGGCAACTGATACAACTCAATGGCGTCTGCGATTCGGTCCCATCCGCTGCCACGCTCTTCGCAAATATGTGCACGTCTCATCATTGCCGCTAGCTTCTCATTCCTGGACCTGGGAGGAGCATCGACAAACCTGCTCGGATGAATTAATGGTTTTCCGGCGTTAGAAACTTCCAATCGATCGTCATAAATCTCGATCATCGGACAGGTGCCTCTGATCGTGAAGTCTTGATGAATTAACGCGTTTGCCACTAGTTCGCGAATGGCGACGGTTGGATATTCGGAGGTTTCAACACGTAGTGCGGACTCGATATGTTCATTGGTTGGGAGTAGGCTTTGAATGAAATCAAGTAGACCTTCAAATCCGGAGGCATATCCTCGAACGCCGATTTGTTCTTTTTCAGCATTAATTTTATTAATGCCTTTGTACTTGATTACACGTGGGGCTTTGCGTTCTAAGCTCGGGAAAAATTTAAGGTTTTTGGCGAAGAGTATTGCACCTAAATTGGTTATAGCAAAACTCCCGTCTGCCTCGCGAATAATTAATCTGTCAGTTTCCAGATGAAGTTGGACGGACTCCTGGTCAGCCTGCGGGGCAAGCCCTTGAAGCGAATAATATGAGTTAATATCTAAATGGTTGAGCGCGTCCCCGAGTTCGAGGCCGGATTTCGCATAATGATACTCAAATGGAACTCTATCTAGTTTCCTGTGGAGAGTCTTCTCCTCGACCGGATGATCGTGGAGCTTCTTGACGTGGCTGCCAATTCTTAAATACGGGATGTTGGAAAAAGTAACGGGGATGGGGTATGCAGCACTGACCTGAAGGAGAACCACTTTCTTTCTATCAATTTCCAAGTAATGAAAGGAATAGGCAGGAACGGGGTCTAGCATCTGAGCAAGCCATGGTTCTAGCGCCTGATTGCCCTTTCTTACCTTTTCATGGTCGAATGTTGTTCCGATAACTTCATGACTAGAGTCATCAATTCCCCAAACCAAATACCCGAATTCTTCGTCGGAGTAAGCAGCTGAGTTCGCAAGGGCTGAGAGATACTCACCAATCTTAAACGGATCCTGCAAATTGCGTTTGAACTCATACCAAGTTCCCTCATAAGGTGCGTTCCGCAAGTGATTGATGATTGACTCGTACTGGTTTGTGCTCTCTGTATAAGCGTTGATTGTCATGTCCTCATATTAGTTTCGTGGCGGGGCTAAATCTAGTAGCTTCCGGATATAGGTGTTTTGGAGAGTGTATTGTGGCGAACGCGGTCTTCGTTGCACTCGGTGCTGTCGGTGTGAACGTAGGGCTTGTTAAGCGTTACCTGCACTGTCTGGTGATGAACTTCGATACGAAGCCGAAACCACCCACACCTCCTGAGACGCGGCGTGTGTCTGATGAGTTTCTCTCTGAAATTCATCACGCGAACGCACTGCCACAAGTTGTGTAAAATTCGGTTTTAATTCTCAACCGCCACCACAAGAAGGGTGGCGGGTAGAAGCGATCAACGGGTAGCGATTTTCGGCCACTTTTTGGTAACAACAGCCCGGAAACGGTCCCGGCACGACAAAAACGCCTCTCCTATTTGTGCAGGTAGAGGCGTTTTTGATGTTTTGAGGGGGTTATTCGAACAATCAAACTAGATTCTTCGAAACCCCCAGCAGCGCCCCCAGCAGGATTCGAACCCGCGACACACCGGGTAGAAGCCGGTTGCTCTAATCCACTGAGCTATGGAGGCTGAGCTGGGCGTCGACAAATCGGCGCCCAAGCCTTCGATAGTATAGCGCAGTTAGATTCCGCACAGTGCGCGGGTGGCGTCGCTGATGGTAGCCAGGCGGGCATCGGCGGCGGCCCAGTCAGGTGCCTCGCCTGTTTCGACTGGCAGGACCACCTCGAGGTAGCACTTCAGCTTCGGCTCGGTGCCGCTCGGGCGGATGACTACGCGGTCGTTGTCCGCGGTGCGGATCAGGATGCCGTTGGTGCCTGGGGTGGCGCCGTAGCCGTTGTTGAGGTCGACGTACTCGACAACCTCAGAACCGGCGAGCTCGGTCGGGGTGTGTGCGCGGAGGCGCTCCATGGCGTCGCTGATGAGGGAGAGGTCTTCGACGCGGAAGGTCAGCGGCTGAGTGCGGTACAGTCCGTACTTGCTGGCCAGGGCGTCGAACTGCTCGAGCACACTCATGTTGCGCGCCTTAAGCTGCGCCACGATCGAGCCGACGATCACCGCGGCGGACATGCCGTCCTTGTCGCGGGCGTGCGCCGGGTCGACGCAGTAGCCGATTGCTTCCTCGTAGCCGAACACGAGCTGCGGGGTGCGCCCGATCCACTTGAACCCGGTGAGCGTCGTCGCGTGATCCAGCCCGTGGGCTGCCGCGATTTTGCCGAGCAGCCTGCCCGAAACAATCGAGCACGCCGTCGAGCCGCCCTGCGTACGCGACGCCACGTACTCGCCGATCAGCGCGCCGGTTTCGTCGCCGGAGAGCTTCACCCAGCCGTTGCCCAGCGGGGTGCCCGCGCTCGGGGTGGTGCGCGCCGGGACTGCGACTGCGCAGCGGTCGGCGTCGGGGTCGAGGGCGATGATGACGTCCGCGTTGACCTCGTTCGCCTTCTCGACTGCGAGGTCGAGGGCGCCGTCTTCCTCCGGGTTGGGGAAGGCGACGGTGGGGAAGTCAGGGTCAGGCTTCCACTGCTTCTCGACGCCCACTACGTCCCCAAAGCCCGCAGCCTCCAGGGTGGTGCGTGCGAGTTCGCTACCGACGCCGTGCATTGGTGTGAGCACGATCGTGATCGGTGGGGTGTCGTCGAGGTCGCTAAGCGCGCTGGTGGCGGCGACGTAGTCCTCGCGGGTGTCCACCTGCTCGATGGTCGTGTCCAGGGGGAGCTCCGTCGCGCCGGGTGCGGCGGCGATGCAGGCGGCGATCTCGGCGTCGGCAGGCGGGATGATCTGGCAGCCGGCGGCGTTGTCTGCGTCGACAACGCGGCCACCGAGGTAGACCTTGTAGCCGTTGTCCCACTTCGGGTTGTGGGAGGCGGTGACCATGATGCCGGCGTCGGCGTTGAGCGTGCGCACGCTGAAGGAAGTCAGCGGGGTCGGCTGGGCCAGCGGCAACAGCATGGCGTGCCCACCCGCGCCGGCGACGACCTCAGCTGCGGCCTGCGCGAATTTGGCGGAGCCGTGGCGGGCGTCGCACCCGATGACCACGCGAGGCGTGTCCACCTGCTGCTTGAGCCATTCCATGAGCCCGGCGGTGGCGCGCATGACCACGGCCTGGTTCATGCGGGACTCGCCGAAGCCAATCTCGCCGCGCAGCCCCGCGGTGCCGAACTGGAGCGGGCCGGCGAAGGCCTTCGCAAGCTCGGCCTCGTCGTCGAGGACGGCGGTTAATGCCTCGCGGGTGGCGGGGTCGGGGTCTTGCGCGATCCAAGCCTCGGCCTGTGCACGAAGATCAGTAGCCATTGTTAGTTCCACCCCTCCAGCACCGCAGCGGAGCTGGACAGGCCCAGGCGGGACGCGCCAGCCTCAATCATTTCCTTCGCGGTGGCGGCGTCGCGGATACCGCCGGAGGCCTTCACGCCGAGCTTGTCGCCGACGGTCTCGCGCATCAGTTTCACCGCGTGCGCGGAGGCACCACCAGCGGGGTGGAAGCCCGTCGAGGTCTTCACGAAGTCGGCACCGGCCTCCATGGAAGCCTTGCACGCTGCGACGATCTCGTCGTCGGTGAGGACGGCGGACTCGATGATGACCTTGAGCAGCTTGTCGCCGCACGCCTTCTTTACTGCGGCGATGTCGTCGCGTACGACGTCCCACTTGCCTTCCTTGGCGGCACCCAGGTTGATGACCATGTCAACCTCGTCCGCGCCGTTGGCAACGCTGTGTGCGGCATCAGCGGCCTTTGCCGCGGTTGGGACCGCGCCGGACGGGAATCCGCACACCACTGCGACCTTCAGATCAGCTGGGGTCTCGATTGGCAGCATGGATGGGGAGACGCAGACGGAGAACGTGCCGAGGTGCGAAGCTTCGTCGATAAGCTTGGTGACGTCCTCGTGGGTGGCCTCCGGCTTGAGCAGCGTGTGGTCGATCATCTGGGCGACATTTTGGCGAGTAAGCATGTTGAAAAACTCCTTGAGTTGTAGAAAGTGTGCAGGTTAAGCCGGTTGCTTCATGCGCGCGGTGAGCGCTGCATAGAGCGCGGTGCCGGCGACTGCGATGATGGCCAGGATGAGCATGACGGTGGGGTAGCTGCCCGAGTTTTGTGGCAGGAAGCCTGGCACCCCAAGGCCGAGATCCACCAGCTTCGCGCTGTACGCGATGCCGAGCGGGACGGCGACGTTGATTGTGAGGTTGTAGAAACCGATTGCGATACCCGACTTCGCAGCGGGGATATTGCCGATTGCCGTCGCGACCAGTGGCGCATACAGCAGGGCGAAACCGCAGGCGAAGAGCAGGGAGGAAAGCATGAAGACCCACGGGCTGGCTTCCATCCCGACTGCGAGGATCAACAACGCGATGGTGATGGAGGCGAGTGCGGTAAAGATCGCGGGGCGCGTCGGCAAGAACTTGCCGATCTTGCCTGAGAGCGCGCCGACAATGACGGCGCCGGTGTAGCCCGGGATGAGCAGCAGGGAGGCGTCGTCAGCGCTGAGCCCGTGGACGGCCTTCGCCATTGCGGGGAAGAGCACCAGGTAGCCGAGCTGCACCGAGTAGACAATCGCGACGAGCACGATGGCGGTGACGTAGGCGCGGTTCTGGAAGAACTCCGGGTTGACCAGCGGGCGCTTGCCCTTCTTCACGTGCGCGATGAACGCGATGAGCGCGAGTGCGAGCGGAATGAGCCACAGGAACTGGAAGGCCTGCATGAACATGATGGCGCTCGTGGCCAGCACGGCGATGAGGAACAAGCCCAGCCAGTCGACGTGGCCCGACTCCAGCGAGGCCTCCTCCGGGACCGTCTTCATGATGACGGGGACGGCGAAGATCAGGATGAGCGGGATGAGGAACATCGCGGTCCACGAGATGTGGGTGGCGATGTAGCCCGAGGTCAGCGCGCCGAAGAGCGTCGCGCCCTGGAAAGCAGACGTAGAAAAGCCCAAGTAAGTCTTCTGATCCTTCTCGCTGAGGTGCTTGGTCACGTAGATGACGTAGAGCGTCTCCACCGCAGCGAGGCCCGTAGTCTGCACCACACGACCGGCCAGGACCAGCCCCCACACGTTCTGACCCAGGTAGCCGATGACCGAGCCGACCAGCGTCAGCGTGATACCGACCATCAGCAGCTTGCGGATACTCACCACGTCAGCCAGCGCCGCGTACGCCACCGCGCCGATGCCGATGATCACGCCAGCAAGCGAAGCCTGCAGGCTGACCTCGTTGAGGGACAGGTTCAGCGCCTCACCCATCGAGTCGGTCATGAACTTGAAACCGTTATCGATGATCAGTGAGAACACGAAGGTAAACAGGATGATCGGCACGGCCCGCTTCGGGTTGAGTGCCTTTTGAACTGTTTGAGATGTCATGGTGAGTTCCTTCAAACGTGTGGGATGGGTTGTGGGTTAGACGGCGGCCAGCGGAAGTGCCAGCTCCATCATCTGGGTAAACGCGTTCTGGCGCTCCTCAGCGGAGGCCTTCTCGCCGGAGCCGATGACGTCGGACACGGTGAAGATACCCATCGCGTCAACGCCTGCCTCGGCGGCGACGGCGTAGAGGCCGGCGGATTCCATCTCGACGCCGAGCACGCCCATCTTCGCCCAGCGGTCGTTGACGTCGTCCTTGAAGTTGTAGAAGACGTCGGAGGACAAGATGTTGCCCACATGGATGTCGACGCCCTGCTTCTGCGACTCCTTGTAGGTTGCCTCGAGCAGCTTCCAGGACGCGGTCGGGGCGTAGGTGCCCGGCAGGTCGTACTGCTCGATGAAGTGCGAGTCCGTGGATGCGGAGGAGGCGACGATGATGTCGAAGAGCTTCATGTCAGGCTGGAAGCATGCGCAGGAGCCGACGCGGATGAGCTTCTTTACGCCGAAGAAGTGAATGAGCTCGTAGGCGTAGAGGCTGATGGACGGAATGCCCATGCCGGAGCCCATCACGGAAACTTCGTGGCCTTGGTAGGTGCCGGTGTAGCCGAGCATGTTGCGCACGGCGTTGAACTGGACTGGGTTTTCCAGGTAGGTCTCTGCGATGAACTTCGCGCGCAGTGGGTCGCCCGGCATGAGGACGGTTTCAGCGATAGGTCCGGTTGGGACGATGTGCGGGGTGGAGACGGTCGGGGTGGACATGTGCAACTCCTTTTTCGGTAGCTGGTTGACCTTTCGCTGTCCACTCTAAGACCGTTCGGAACATATGGCAATATCAAAGTTTGCAAATGTTCTGATTGGGGGTGCAATCCACCCCAGATGGGGGAGAAGGGGCGTCAATTAGCGGGTCTTCGCGATCTCCAGCACCCGAACCGCCGTCGGCTGATCAATCACCAAATCACTGGCCAGCCCCATCCACAGCGCCGTCTCAATCGCCTCAGCTTTATACAAACCCCCAGCTACCAGCACTCGACGTGGTCTCGCCCGCAGCTCGTCAAGCTCAATGCCCACCGTCAGATCATCAATTCTTTTCGACGCCACATCCCCCTCCCGCGTGTAGAACCGCGAACAAGCATCCCCCACCGCAACCCCGAGCAGCTCCCGCGACATCTCCTCAGACAGGTACCCCAGGTTCATCAGCAAGCTCTGCTTTCGCACAGAACCCACCGTGAACACCGCCACGTCGGTCTCCCGCCCCTGCTGCAGTACGTCGGCGATGTGGGAATCCTGCTCCACGATCTCCTTAGTTTCCACTCGCTCAAAAATGACAGGCAATGGGAGCGTTAACGCGGGCGCGTTGAACGCGGTGCAGAAACCGGTGATCGTCTCAAAGTCATTCGTTGCCAGGTTGGAACGCGACGACCCACCTTTCAACTGCACAATCTGGCGCGCCCGCATGTTCGTCGATCGTAGATTCCGCGCAATGTTGAGCAGCGTTTTTCCCCAGGACACACCCACCGAAAGGCCATCCAACGGCATCGACTCCAGGTAGCGCGCGCCCGCTACCCCAAGATCCTCCATGATCGCTGCAGATGGGTTCGCCGGGTGAACAATCCGCACACCCTCCAGCGCGTACCGGGAGGTGAGATCCTCGATCAGGATCTCGTCCGCCTCCTGCGGGTCGTGTACCTCAATAGTGACGTAGCCACGGTCCTTCGCGTGCTGCAGAAGCTTCGCCACCGTAGGACGGGAGCAGCCCATCTCCGCAGCAACCTCCGCCTGACTCAGCTCCGAGCGGTAATACAACTTGGCAGCCGTCAGCGCATCCCGATCACGTGTGTCCATGCACTACAGCGTAGCGCCTGGGGGTTTGCCCTTAACTGTGTGGCAGTATCTTGGCTAGACCCCAAGCGAAAGGAAAACCATGAGCAACGACGAAGTAACGATGCCACGCAAAGAATACGAGGCGCTGAAACGAGAAAATGCTCGACTGCGCAAAGAAGTCAAGCTGTGGAAGGACACCAGTGATGTCCTGGGAAAAGCTATGGGGTCTCTGCCAAAGCAACATGGCGGGACCTCCGACGCGGCGGAAAAATCCTAAGCCCCGAGGAAACGAAGCGGTACGAGGAAGGAGTACGTCAAGAAAACGAGTTCCTGGATCTGCTCATGGGCGTCGGCCATTCTATGAGTCGCGCCTGCAAAATTTTGAGGATCTCACGCTCGAGGCGCTATTACCAGACCAACCCGAGGCCCAAAAAGGAAAACCCGATCCCGCACCGCGAGCGAAATATCAAACGTATTCCAGACTCAGACGTACAACAGATTCTCGATCTTTTCGACGCCCACCCCGACCTGAGCGCGGACGCCATTTATCAGAAGGCGCAAGACAGCGGGTTGCAGCTCGCGAGCTTGCGGACTTTCTACCGCATCGCCCGTGCACACGGGAAGCTACAGCGTCAGCGCCGCGCTGCTGAATCGGACTCGTAAATCCGCAGTGGCGTTCTTTCGTGACGGAACCTCTGTGTTGGGTGTCCGCGCGGCGGAAGCCAGTTGCAGCCAGGGTGTCCGCGGGGCGGACACTTTTTGGCGGTGGGTTTTCTGGAACTGCAGGTGAGAAGGGTGCCGCGGACAGAGTGCGGTCAGGGTGTCCGCGGGGTGGACAGCAGAACGCAGTCCGAGTGTCCGCGGGGCGGACAGGGCAAGTGGTTGGTTCTGCCCAATCCGCGAGGTGGGAGAAGTGCCGTGGACATGGTGTGGCATGCCGGTTGTCCGCGGGGTGGACAGCAGAACGCAGTCCGAGTGTCCGCGGGGCGGACAGGTTTTCTGGATTGGGGCATCCCCGGGTGAGTGTCCGTGCGGCGGACAGATTAAGTGGTTGGTTTTCTCAAACGACTGGTGAACGTGTTGCCGCGGACATGGTGTTGCATGCAGGTTGTCCGCGGGGCGGAATCGGCGAACGGTGGATGGCAGCGTTCTTTTAAGTGAACTGTCCTCGACAGGTCCGAGTCCTGGTGGGGCAGAGCAAGAAGCTATTGCTCACACTTGTGACGTGGAGGCGGAGAAGTAGGCGTCGAAAAACTTGGGAACAGGCAGATTTCGAACGTAGGGTAGTGAGCATGTCAAATGCGCAGGTTGCCTCAAAGTCGGCGGTGAAAGCGGCGTTTCCGCTGTATCTTGCGACGGGGCTCGTCGCGGCGCTCATCGCCGGGGTGATTTCGGAGATGTTCGCGGGCGCCTCGCTCGCGGCGTTGGGCATCCCGGATCCGGGGGCGTTGACGACGTTCGGCCTGCCGGCGCTGCGGGGCGCAGCGTGGGTGCTGGCCGCGCTGGCAGCTGGGTCCTTTCTCTTCTCGGCGTGGTTGTTGCCGCCGAAGCAGATCGGCCCTGACCTCAACTGCGCGCGCCTGACCGTTGATGGGGTGATTGCGTCGCGGACGGGGGCGGCATCATCCGCGGGGTTGGCGCTGATCGGAGTGGTGATGGTGCCGCTGGTGCTTTCCGACGTCTCAGGCCAGCCGCTGAGCACCGTGATGTTTGAGGTCGACGCCTGGACCTTGGCGCTGGACAAGGTTGCTGACGCCCGCGTCTGGCTGATTGTCGCGGCAATCGCGGCGTGTGTGGCCGTGGCGGGGTACCGGGTGTCGTGCTGGTGGTCGCAAGTGGCTTTGTTCATCGGCTCGTTGTTGGCGATTATGCCGCTGGCGCTGACTGGTCACTCCGCGACCGGTGGCGATCACGACTTCGGCACGAACTCCTTCATCTGGCACCTGGTATTCCTGCTGGTGTGGGTTGGCGCTCTGATGGCGCTGGTGGCGCACGGTTTCAGGTTGGGGCCGAACTTGGCCCCGGCGGTGCGTCGATACTCGCGCATCGCGTTGTTCGCCTTCGTGGCGATGGCGGTGTCGGGCGTGATTAACGGTGCGATCCGCGTGCACCTGGACGACATCACCCGCTACGCCTACGGCTGGGTGCTGGTGGGCAAGCTGGTTGGCATACTGCTGCTTGGTTTGATGGGGTACGCGCACCGCGAGCGGACGATTCCGGCGCTTGAGGCGGAGGGGCCGTCGCAACGCAGGGCTTTCGTACGGCTCGGCGCGGTGGAAGTGCTGGTGATGGCCGCCGTGACTGGCCTCGCGGTGACGCTCGGACGCACTCCGCCGCCACCGCCACGAGACCCGAACCTCACCCCGATGCAGATCCAGATGGGCTACAATCTTGAGGACCCACTGACCTGGTCGAACTGGGTCGGACTGTGGCGTTTCGAGCTGCTCTACAGCGTGATCGCGATCCTGCTGGCCGTCTACTACCTGCACCTGACGCGCAGGGTGAGTGGGTGGTCGAAGGGGCGCACGGCGTGGTGGCTGCTGGGGTGCGCGACCGTCGTAGTCACGATGTGCTCTGGCATTGGGCTGCACATGCCGGCCTCTTACTCGGCGCACATGACGGTCCACATGATCCTGTCGATGGGTGTGCCGGTGTTCCTCGTGCTGGGCGCGCCGCTGACGCTCATTATCGACGCCTACCCGTCCGGGGAGTTCAACCCCCGGCTGTGGGCGCAGTCCTTCCAGCGCAGTAAGTTCCTGCGCATCGTGACGTACCCGCCGGTGTCCGCGGTGCAGTTCCTGGTGTTCTTCTACGTCATGTACGTGTTCACTGATCTCTACGAACTGATGATTTCGGAGCACGCCGGCCACGTCATCATGAATGCGGTGTTCCTGGTGTCGGGCTACTTCTACTTCTGGGAGCTCATCGGCCCGGACTACATCGAGGGCCGCGTCACCGCGAAGACGCGCCTGCTGTGGCTGTGGATCTCCATGCCAGTGCACCTCTTTATGGGCGTGTACCTCATGCAGCTCAACACCGTGATGGGCGAAGAGTTCTACCGTTCGCTGCTCCTGCCGTGGGACCCGGATCTGCTGGCGGACCAGAAGGTGGGCGGCGGTATCGCCTGGGCGTCGGGCTCGTTCCCGCTTGTTATCGTGTTCGGTGTGCTGTTCATCCTGTGGTGGCGTGAGGACCGCGCAGAAACCGCAGAGGTTGACCGCATCGCGGACGAGACTGACGACGCCGAGTGGCGCGCCTACAACGAAATGCTCGCACAGTACACGTCGGATACCCCGCAGCACAAGGGGTAGCCGAGGATCTGTTGAGAACTGTGGAATTCTAAAAATCAATCCACAGACTGCCAGGCCGCATCCTTTCTTTTCTGTTTCTGCGCTGGAAAGCTCCGAGTTGTACCAGTTCAGCAAACAATTGAAAGGACACAACAATGAGCCAGATGAACGTCACCGTATGCGGAAACCTGACGGCAGCACCGTACTTTAAGTGGTTCCCGGCGTCGGGAAACTCGGTGTGCAAGATGCGCATCGCGTCCTCCCGCAGGCGGCGCACAGGCGAGCAGGACAACCAGGGCCGCGACATTTGGGAGGACACGGACCAGCTCTACATCGACGTCGAGTGTTGGAACCAGCTCGCCATCAACGCGCGCACCTCACTGTTCCGCGGTGCGCCGGTGATGGTCTCCGGCCGGTTGGTCACGGAGACCTGGGTGGAAACTAACGACGCGGGCGAGAAGCTCAACCGGTACCGCACCGTGCTGAAAGCCGACAAGGTCGCGTTCGAGCTCGGCATGCACCAAATCTCCTCCTGGAAGATCACCGAGACCGGCCACACGCTCGAGGGCCAGCCCGCAGTGAAGATCAAGACGGCGGTCGACTTCATGACGGAGGAGGAGCGCGAGTTCTACTTCGAGCAAATGAAGATGCAGGCGTCGGCGTCGGACTCGGCGGCGGCTACGGAACCACAACCGCAGTCGCCTGAACTCGAGCCGGTCGCTGTGGGCGCTAGCAGCACTGAAAGTGACGACGGTCCCGCACCCTTCTAACACTCCGACGGCGCCACCGCTTGACGTTGGAAAGCGCACGTTCACCTTTCGCTGATGTACCCTGTGAAACGATGTATGTCCGCTTCAGTTAAAGGGGTTTTTACGTGGCTGAGTTCATCTACACGATGAAAAACGTTCGCAGGGCCATCGGTGACAAGGTCATTTTGGACAATGTCACCATGGCCTTTTATCCCGGCGCCAAGATTGGTGTCGTTGGGCCAAACGGCGCAGGTAAGTCCTCGCTACTCAAGATCATGGCGGGGATTGACCAGCCAAACAACGGCGAAGCATTCCTGGATCCCGGCGCAACGGTCGGCATCCTCCTGCAGGAGCCACCGCTGAACGAGGAGAAGACCGTTCGAGAGAACGTCGAAGAGGGCCTCGGCGACATCTTCGAGAAGAAGCAGCGCTTCGAAGAAATCGCTGAAGAGATGGCGACGAACTACACCGACGAGCTCATGGAAGAAATGGGCAAACTCCAGGAGGAGCTCGACGCCGCTGACGCCTGGGAGGTCGATTCCAAGATTGAGCAGGCGATGGAAGCACTGCGCTGCCCGCCGTCCGATAGCCCGGTGACCAAGCTTTCCGGTGGTGAGCGCCGCCGCGTCGCGCTGGCGAAGCTGCTGCTGTCCGAACCGGACCTGCTGCTGCTCGACGAGCCAACGAACCACCTGGACGCCGAGTCCGTCCTGTGGCTGGAGAAGCACCTGCAGTCCTACCCGGGCGCAGTTCTGGCGATTACCCACGACCGCTACTTCCTGGACAACGTGGCCGAGTGGATCTGTGAGGTCGACCGCGGCAAGCTCTACCCATACGAGGGCAACTACTCCACCTACCTGGAGAAGAAGGCCGAGCGCCTCGAGGTTGCTGGCAAGAAGGACCAGAAACTGCAGAAGCGTCTGAAGAACGAGCTCGAGTGGGTACGATCCTCGCCGAAGGCGCGCCAGGCGAAGAACAAAGCGCGTCTGGAACGCTACGAGGAAATGGCTGCCGAGGCAGAGCAGTACAAGAAGCTGGACTTCGAAGAAATCCAGATCCCGACGCCTCCACGCCTGGGCAACAAGGTCGTCGAGGTCGAGCACCTGGACAAGGGCTTCGACGGCCGCGTCCTGATCAAGGACCTGTCCTTCACGCTGCCGCGCAACGGCATCGTGGGCGTGATCGGCCCGAACGGTGTGGGTAAGTCCACCCTGTTCAAGACCATCGTTGGGCTGGAAGAGCCAGACGCAGGCACCGTCGTGGTCGGTGAGACCGTGAAGCTGTCCTACGTCGACCAGAACCGCGAAAACATCGACCCGGAAAAGACGGTGTGGGAAGTAGTCTCGGACGGCCTCGACTACATCGTGGTCGGCCAGAACGAAATGCCGTCGCGGGCCTACCTCTCGGCGTTCGGTTTCAAGGGCGCTGACCAGCAGAAGCCGTCCAAGGTGCTCTCCGGTGGTGAGCGTAACCGCCTGAACCTGGCGCTGACGCTGAAGCAGGGCGGCAACCTGATCCTGCTCGACGAGCCGACCAACGACTTGGACGTCGAAACCCTTGGCTCGCTTGAGAATGCGCTGCAAAAGTTCCCAGGTTGCGCTGTCGTGATTTCGCACGACCGCTGGTTCCTGGACCGCACCTGTACCCACATCCTCGCCTGGGAAGGCAACGTTGAGGAAGGCAAGTGGTACTGGTTCGAGGGCAACTTCGGCGACTACGAGAAGAACAAGGTTGAGCGCCTCGGTGAGGAAGCGGCGAAGCCGTCGCGCGTCACCCACCGCAAGCTCAGCCGCTAACAGCGGAAAAGGTAGGAAATGGCTATGTCGGAACAGAATATGCGCGGCAGGATTCACACGCACTCCATCTCGCTGAGGTGGAACGATTTTGACCGGTACGGCCATGTGACAAACTCGGCTTACATCGAGATCGCGCAGCAGGCGCGACTCGCGTTTGCCCAGGAGTTCTTCGAGTCTCAGGGGTACGAGTTTGTGGTGTTCGTTCGGCGCATCGAAGCGGACTACGTTCGCCCAGTGCTGCCGAACACGCAGGCAGTGACCGTTGATACGCAGGTGATCCACCTCGGCAACACGTCCTTTACGACGCGTCAGGAGATCAAGGACGCACAAGGCAGCGTCTGTTGCGTGATTGATTGCGTACAGGTCACCGTGGATAAACGGACGGCGAGCCCGCGAGCAATCACCTCGCAGGAGCTCGGCATCCTTGCCCGCGCCTACACAACGCTCGACGGTGACGACGAGCTGGGGCAGGCATAGGTGGCTACCACCGAAACGCTTGTTGTTGAGCAGGGGGAGCGCGGACTGCGCGCCCTGCTGCAGCGCGCCCTCGCACTCCAGGATGACGCCTACGCGCGGTTCCAGCGAGTCGGGGAACACGACGTCGATGTCTTTGTCACCACCCCGTTCGACTGCGTCGCCTCGCGCCGGGTCCGCGGAACTATCTCCCGCGACGGTGCGGTGGTGCCTGCGCGCCGGGTTCTCGAGGCACTCGAAACTGCGACGGGAACACTTGGCGCGGCGCAGGATCAGAACTGGCCTGGGGCACTGCCACCGGCGCAAGGGTTCGTGCTGCGCGAAGAGGTGCCTATTTCTACAGCGCGTCAGCTCGCCGACGAAGGCCGAAACCTTGCGCGCCAGTTCGCGGGCCCGCTCGGCCCGCCGGTTTCACTTCTCGACGCCGTGGTCATCACCGTCGACGCGGACGACCGCGGCCCGAAACTTGAAATACCCATGCGTGCGGTGTTTACCTGCACCTCGCTTGGGCTCATTCCGGGGTTCGAAGCCCCGGTCGAAGTGCCTCGCTACCTGCGGGTTTCGAGCGCAGGCAGGTGGGTGCGTATCGACGCCCCCTTCGGCACCGTCTACCACAGCAAGTCGCTGAGCCTATTCGTATGACCGCGGGCCCTGGTTGATCATCATGTACGCGACTCGCTGCATGTGATTCCACATGGCGGCGCGGTAGGGCTGGGGCAGGGTGGCGTCGTCAAACTCGGCCATTGCCTTGCCCATCAGCTCGAGCCAGCGGTCCGCCTCAGCCTCCCCGATTGCAAACGGGAAGTGGCGGCGGCGCAGCATTGGGTTGCCACGGCGCTCCTGGTAGGTGCGTGGCCCGCCCCAGTATTGGGTGAGGAACCAACGCAAGCGGGATTCGGCGCCTTCCCAGTCCTCGTCGGGGTACATGGGGCCGATGAGGTCATCTTCTTTGACCTGGGCGTAGAAGCGGTGCACGAGCGTGTGGAAGAACTCCTCGCCGCCGACGGCTTCGTAGAGCGTTTGCTGTGCCTCGTTGCTATTGCTGATCTGCATCGTTGTTCTCGCCTCCAGGGGTGCGGTCCAGGTGTCGGATGTAGGTCGGCTCCGTGCCAGGCAGCGGCACGCCGTGCGTGTGAAGCGCCTCGAGGATGACCGCGGTCATGAAACGGGAGACGCCCCACTGCTCGCCAGGCAGCGTATTGACCATCACGCGCAGGGTTGCGCACTCCGGGTCGAACTTGGAAATGCCCAGCATGGTGGCCTCACCGACGAGTTTGTCCTTGATCTCGGGGCGCGTCACTGCGTCCTGCATTGCGGCCTCGACGACGCTGGCTGCCTGCTCCGGATCAGCCTGGATGGAAACAGGGATCTCGAGGCGGGCAACGGAGAAGACGTCGCTCTGGTTGCCAAGCAGATCGATGTTACCGTTTCGGACGTACCAGAGGGTGCCGTCAATATCGCGGACGGTGGTGATGCGCATCGTGACGTGCTCTACAGTGCCCTCAATGTCGTTGACCGCGATGACGTCACCGACACCGTACTGGTTTTCCAGCAACATGAAGATGCCGCTGAGGAAGTCTTTCACAAGGGACTGCGCGCCGAAGCCGAGGGCGACGCCGACGACGCCCGCAGAGGCCACGAGCGGGGCGACGTTGACCCCGAGTTGGTCGAGCACCGCGAGGACCGCCCACACCCAAATCACAATTGCTGCCGCGGAGCGTCCTACGTTCGCCAGCGTGAGGATGCGCTGCTGGCGGCGCTGCTCCCGCGAGCGCGAATGCGCAGTGTCGGGTTTCACGGCGCCAGCGCGGCGGCGGAAGGGGAGAGCCGCGCTGGAGGAGTTGATGGCGTTGTTCGCGGCCTTCGTAATGATTCTGCGCACCACGATGTGCAACACAAGGGCAATGGCCAGGATGACCAGGATCCACAGGGGGCGGGTCACAAAGATGTCTCGCGTGGCGGGGTCATTCCACCACGAGGTGACGGAGTCGACGGCTTCGTCGACATCTGGAACGCTCACGGATTTGGCTAAGACTGATGGAGAAAACTGCGTAAGAGAAAACTGCGTAAGAGAAAACATTGTGCTCTAGTTTACGCGCTACGTCTCGAGCAGCCGTCGAGCACCCGGGTTACCGCAAATGGGGGTATTGGCCGTGGCTTGGGCGATGTTGTAATTGGCGTTGGAGATTCCTGAATTTGGCACGTCGATAGGGTTCAACTGAAAGTATGACTTTGCAATTTATGGACGTGTCAAGTGTCGCGCACTTTGTTCAAATTTATTGTTAGGTACTTTTATGGTCCAATGAACTATATTAGAAACAACTGAGATTTTGGTGTTGTACCTTTTGGCGTCACACCTGGAGTTATGGGCGGGCGGCAGTGAACCTAAACGCAGCCGCAAAAATAGGAGGAATTTATGGCGAAAAAGCCAGCGTATGTAGCGATTGCTGACGCTCTGCGGAGCCAGATCGAATCGCGCGAGCTCGAACCCGGCGACAAGCTACCCCCAGAACGCGAACTTGTAGACATGTACGGGGTGGCACGCATGACCGTGCGCCATGCACTGGACCTATTGCAACTCGAGGGAATTATTGAGCGTAAGCGTGGCCGCACCGGAGGCACCTTCGTACGCGCGCTACCTCCGATCATCGACTTGACGGGCAAGGTATCGCTGACGGAGCAGCTTATCGCGCATGGTCTGGACGTCTCTTCCGAACTGATTTCGGAGACCGCTGCGCCCGCACCGCAGATCGTCGTCTCTGCATTCGGCGTAGACTCCCGCGATAAGTTGCTCACCAGCGAGCTCGTTCACTTTGCCAACGGTAACCCGGTGTTCGCTGAAACCACGTACGTTCGTCCCGGTTATGAGTCCAAGTACAGCCGTAGCTCCGTCGACTACGCACGTGGCCAGCGTACCGACCTGGGTGGCGTGACTCCTCACCTGCGCCGCGAGGACATCCTGTTCCCGGCCAACCCGACCGATAAGGAGCGCGAGAGCCTCTCCTTGGCGGCGAACACCCCGGTGCACCGCATCACGCGCAAGCTCTACGAGGGCGAAACATTGGTCATGTTCGCCTCTATCGTGACCCGCACGGATGCGGCGCAGATCCGCATCGTCGAGGAGCTCTAGCCTCTAGCGCAGCGTTTTCGCTGCGCCTTCCGCGCCTGCGTCACCAACACGGTTGCGCAGCGCGCGCTCCACGCGGGCCTTACCCTCCGAAACGATGCGGCGCAGGCCCGCCGGAATGTCCTCCCGCGCAAGGAGCGCTTCGGCACGCTCAACCGTGGCGATCGAGATGTCCCACAGCGGGAACAAGCCCTCGAGCGTATTCTGCGCCATCTCGTTCGTCAGCTTGTTCCACAGCTCGGGCGCGACCTCGAAGTAGCGTTCGCTCAAGCCGTCCAAGCCCTCGCTGGTGAAAGTGAGGCCGTCGATAAGGAAGCGCACCTCAAGGTTTGTGCGTGTACCGCTAACGATCTCATCCCACGCCCACTGTTTGTTCGTGACAGCGTCGATGCGCAGGCGCGACAGCGCACCCTCGGAGGACGGATCCTCCTCGTTCTTGGCGGTCTTGGCCAGCATGGCGCCGCCTGCGACGAGGTTCGTGAGCACGAGCCAGCGAATCTCCTGGTTATCCAGCGACTGTAGGAGTTCGTGGAAGTACGTCGTGTTCTGCTTCGAAGGCTGCAGGCGGGCGAGCGCGCGCTGGTAGATACCTGCAGGCTCCTGGCCGCGGAATGCCTCGCTGAGCATGTAGAAGCCGGTGCGCTGCCAGGACCACGCCACGTACTGTTTGACCGCCAGCGTCGCCTGCGCGAGGAGGCGCTCCTGCACACTCGGCTGGTCTTCGAGGCGGCTGAAGTTGGCCACAGCCATCACAAACTTGCGCGCTGGCAGCAGCGTGTCGCGGACAGCCTCCCACAGGGATGACCAGCACAGGGTGCGCGCAAGTGGGTCCTCGATCTGCCCGATGTGCTCCAGAACGAACTCAGTGTGTTCCGGCGTGAGGCGCATCTTGCAGTACGTGAGGTCTTCGTCGTTGACCAGCGCGAGGTCGTGGTCGATGCCGACGAGCTCGGGAACCTCAGTGCGAGCCCCCTCGATGTCCACCTTTACGTGGTGGGTGCGCACGACCTTGTCGCCGTCAAGCTTGTACAGCCCGATGCCGACCCGGTGGGTGCGCAGCACATCGGATTCCTGCACGACTGCGAAGGAATCCTCAGTGATTTCGGGGCGAAGGGTGGACACACCGGTGGTGCGCAGCCACTGCTGGGACCACTCGCTCAAATCGCGGCCCGACGACTTCTCCAACGCGCCCAGCAGATCGTCGAAGGAAGCGTTGCTGAACTTGTGGTTGTTGAAGTGATCGCGCACGCCCGCGAAGAACTCGTCGCGGCCAACGTATGCCTGCAGCTGCTTCAGCACGGACGCGCCCTTGGCGTAGGTGATCCCGTCGAAGTTCTGCTCGGCGGTCTCGATGTCCGGGGCGTCAGCGGCGATTGGGTGGGTCGTCGGCAGCTGATCTTGCTGGTAGGCCCATGCCTTCTCGACGGCCGCGAACGTCGTCCACGCATTCGGGTACTCACCGATTTCGGTCTGGGCAATGGCTGCGGACCAGGTCGCGAAGGACTCGTTGAGCCACAAGTCGTCCCACCACTGCATCGTGACGAGGTCGCCGAACCACATGTGCGCCATCTCGTGCAGGATCGTGTCGTTGCGGCGCTCGAGGCGATACGGGGTTGGCTCGGAAGTAAAGACGTACTCATCGCGGAACGTCACCGCGCCGGCGTTCTCCATTGCGCCCATGTTGTACTCGGGGCAGAAAATCTGGTCGTACTTGCCGAACGGGTACGCAATCGCAAAATTCTTGTGGTAGTACGCGAAGCCGTCTTTCGTCTGGCGGAACAATCGTTCAGCGTCGAGGTGCTCCATGAGTGAGGCGCGGGCAAAGATGCGAAGCGGGATACGCTTCAGATCGTCGACGTACTCGTCTTCGACGAACTCGTACTCGCCGGCGCAGATTGCCACCAGGTACGTCGACAGTGGGTAATCAATGGTGCAGGACCACACGTTGCCTTCACGCGACGCTTCCTCGTTGAGTACGACCGTGTAGGCCTCTGGCGCGTCGACAGAAATCTTATACGTGGCCTTGATATCCGGCTGGTCGAAGCAGGCAAACACCTTCATCGCCATCGCGGGTTCGAACTGGGTGTAGAGGTATTCCTTGTCGTCCACGGGGTCGACGAACTTGTGTAGGCCTTCACCGGTGTGGTTGTAGGTAATGGTGGCGTCGACAACTAAGGTGTGCTCGCCCTCGGTGAGCGTGAGGGTGCGGCCGTCGACGGGGGTGCCGTCGAGCGTTGCGGAGAACTCGTCGGCGACCAGATCGAAGAACGTCTCGCCTGCGCCCGAGCGGAACGTGACCGTGGTGGTCGACGTGAACTGCTCTGCTCCGTTGACATCGAGCGCAATATCGTAATGGACATCTGAGATAAGTTGTGCGCGAAGTTGTGCGTCGCTGCGCTTGAGGTTTGTCTTCATGTCCTCCAACATACTCGCCGTACCTGTGTGTTTTTCGCTATGGTGGCTGCATAATTTCCGGAACGAATGGAGAAATGATTCTGTGACTGCACCAGTTACCTTTTGGTTCGACGTAAGCTGCCCATTTTGCTGGCTCACTTCGCGTTGGATGAAGGAAGTAGAAAAGGTCCGCGACATCACGGTCGAGTGGGTGCCGATGTCACTGTCCATTCTTAACGACGGCCGCGACATCCCCGCCGACTACGCCAAGATGATGGAGGCCAACTGGGGTCCCGCGCGCGTGTTCGCAGCGGTGAAGCGCGACCACCCAGAGAAGATCGACGCGCTCTACACCGCGATGGGCACCGCCATTCACGCCGGGGAGCAGGGCGGCAAGAAGGGCTACGGCGCCTACGACGAGATCATCGCGGCAGCACTCGAAGAGGTAGGTCTCGACGCCAGCTACGCCGACCTTGCCAACACCAACGAGATGGACGAGCTGCTCGGCACCTACCACCAGGGTGCGATGGACGCCGTCGGTGACGAGGTGGGCACCCCGGTGGTCAAGCTCGGAGACACCGCATTCTTTGGGCCGGTCATCACCCGCGTCCCAACGGGTGAGGAGGCAGGCAAGCTTTTCGACGCCTCCCTGGCACTGAGCGAATACCCCTACTTCTTCGAACTGAAGCGTTCCCGCACGGAACCGCCGCAGGTGAGCTAGCAGGAAGGTAGGGTAGAGCGCATGCGAATTTACCTTGGGGCAGATCATGCCGGTTTCGAACGAAAGAATCAGATTAAGGCCCACCTGGAAAAGCAGGGCCACGAAGTCATCGACTGTGGTGCGCACGAGTATGACGCCCTCGACGACTACCCAGCGTTCTGCATCGCCGCAGCTGAGCGGACGGTAGCGGACGAAGGCTCCCTCGGCATCGTGCTGGGCGGCTCTGGCAATGGTGAGCAGATCGCCGCGAACAAGGTGAAGGGCGCTCGCTGCGCCTTGGCGTGGTCTGAGGAGACCGCGCGCCTGGCACGCGAGCACAACAACGCGCAGCTCATCGGTATCGGTGGGCGCATGCACACCGAGGAAGAAGCGCTGAAGATCGTCGACGCGTTCATTGGTCAGGAGTGGAGCAACGAGGAGCGCCACCAGCGCCGCATCGACATCCTGTCCAAGTACGAGGAGACGGGCGAAGCCCCGGCTATCTAGCCCAGTTCTTCGTAGTCCGCGGGGTGCGGGCCGTGGCGCCCAAACTCCTCCTCGTCGAGCGCGACGATGGCGGACATTTCTTCGGGGCTGAGCGTGAAGTCGAAAATGTCCATGTTTTCACGCATCCGCTCCGCGGACGTGGTCTTGGGGAACACGATCACGTCGTTCTGCAGATGCCAGCGCAGCACCACCTGCGCTGGCGTTTTGCCGTGCGCCTCGGCGGCGTCGGTAATTTCGGGGAAGTCCGTCAGGTCGTAGGCGCCGCCGCCGAGCGGAGCCCAGCCCTCGATGGCGATATTGTGCACACGCATCGCGTCGAGCTCTTTCCAGTTCTGGAACAGCGGGTGCAGCTCAACCTGGTTAACCACGGGGGTGACGTCGGTGTGCATCTCAATCTGCTCAATGTGCTCTGGCAGGAAGTTTGAGACGCCGATGGAGGTGGTGAGTTTAGCCTCGCGGAGCTCAATGAGGGATTTCCACGCATCCACGTATGCGCCCTGTCCGGGCAGCGGCCAGTGAATGAGGTAGAGGTCCACGTGGTCAAGACCGAGTTTCTCTAGCGACTCCTCGAGCGCCGCCGGGGCATCGTGGTGGCGGTTGTTCCACAGCTTCGTGGTGATGTACAGCTCCTCGCGCGGGATCCCCGACTTCGCGATTGCCTTGCCGACGCCCTCTTCGTTCCCATAAATGTGTGCGGTGTCGAAGTGCCTGTAACCGGCTTCCAACGCTTCGCTGACTAGTCGCTCGGCCTCCTGCGGATCTACGCGGTGGAGGCCGTAGCCGAGTTGGGGGATTGATGTGCCGTCGTGAAGCGCAAACATGGGTACCATGCGCTTTACTTTAGCGGCTTGTCACCTTGCCAGTCGCTTGCGCCACCGGGGCTACCAGCGCGGGGCGAGCCAGCCTGCACACCACCGCGATCACGGCTGCCGCAACGAGGAACAGGATGACGCCAGTCCAGCTCGTGCCGTACACGTCTGGGTCGACGTCGCCGGAGGCAGCGAACATCGCGTTCATGTTCCTGCGCAGACCCGTGGTGAGCACCAGGAAGACGTGTACCACGGTGAACAGGACGAAGAACAGCATGGTGGGGAAGTGAATAGCGCGTGCAGCCTTCAGCGAGAAGAAGGACCAGGACTTCGGCCACCACTCGCTCATGCGAGCGCCGGAGAGGATCGCCAGCGGCGCGGCGAGGAACACCACCGCGAAGTACGACAGCTCCTGCAGCGCGTTGTAGTGCACCCACGGGTTTTCCGTCGGCCAGTCCAGGCTGAGGTACTGGATCCCCGCGGAGACCGCTTGCGGGATGACCTCCCAGCTCGTGGGCACGATGCGCATCCACTGACCGGTGGCGAACAGAACGATGTAGAAGGCCACGCCGAGTGCCACCCACAGCACGTCAATGGTGAGGTGCAGCCACAGGGTGAGCGAAATCTTCTTCTTGGGGTTTGTGCGCGGCGCCCAATAGGCTTCGGGTTTGCGCTCGTGGCGCACGGTCATACCAGTCTTGATGATGAGCGCCATGAACAGCATGTTGAAGAAGTGCGACCATCCCAACCATGCCGGCAGGCCAACGGGTGCGCCTTCTGGCAGCGGCTGCTGGCCGGTGTAGCGCTCGATGAAGCTGCTGCCCGTCGGGGTGCCGACGAACCAGCGCGCCACCAGGACCGCGACTACGACCGCAGCGAGCAGCGCGACGCCACCGTACGCCCACCAGCGACGCGATGGAGTTTGAGTCGGCGCAGGCACGGGCTGTGCCGCCGGCTCCAGCCGCTCGGGCTGTGCCGGCTCCGGCGTGGACTCGACTGCCGGTACCTGTTCCGGTGCCTGTTCTGCAGCCTGCGCCGCTGCGCCGTAGAGCGGAGGAACCGCCACAGCGGGGTCCTCTGGGACGTCGACACTGGCGACAGGCGGGAACGGGCCAGCCCCGGCAGTACGCGGAAGGCCCTGACGCACGGCGACCGTGGTGAGCGGGCCAGCTGGTTGCTCTTCCGCGGGCTGTTCGGCGGCAGCGCGTTCTGCAGCCGCTGGGAACACCTGCTGCACGGCAGGGTCCGCAGCGACTGCGACCGAGTCTGTAGGAGGCCATGGCTGGCCGCTCGGGGTACGAGGCAGGCCGCGACGGAGGGGCGTCGATACGCCTTCGGGTTGCGCTGGGGCCGGAGCCGCTTGAGCTCCGACCAGATCGCCGCTCACGGCCGGGTCGGGTTCGAGCGCGACCTCATCAACTGGTGGCCACGGCTGGCCGCTCGCTACGCGGGGCAGGCCACGACGAAGGTGCACCTGCATTACTCGGACGCCTCCGTGCTGCGGCGAGCTGCGATCTGCTCGATGAGTTCCGGCACCACGTCGAAGAGATCGCCAATGATGCCGAAGTCCGCGATATCGAACAGCGGAGCGTCCTCATCGTTGTTGATCGCGATGATGGTGTCGGCTGTCTGCATGCCCACGAGGTGCTGCACAGCGCCGGAAATACCGATGCCGATGTAGAGCTTCGGGCTGACCACGATGCCGGTCTGCCCAATCTGGGCGTCGTGGCTGATTTGGTCCTCGTCAGCAGCGGAGCGGGTCGCGCCGACTGCGGCGCCGAGCTCGTCGGCAAGCCCGCCCACGAGGTGCTCGAACATGTCCGCGTCGCCCAAAGCAACGCCTCCTGCAACCACGCGATCTGCGGTGAGCAGCTCCGGGCGCGTCGAGGTGCGCACCACCGGCGTCACCGAAGTCACCGTCGCGGCGCGCATCCCGGAGGCGGTGACATCCAACTCGTGGACCTCGGGCGTCGTCGCATCCGCGCGGCGATCGATCGCGCCGATGCGCACCGTAATAATTGGCGCCGAGTGGGTCGCTGCAGCGGTTGCGGTGTAGGCGCCGCCGTAGTTCTCGTGGTCCGTCACAATGCCCTGGTCGTCTCGGCGGACATCAATCGCGTCGGTGAGCAGGGCCTTGCCCTTGCGCACGGCCAGGCGCGACGCGACGTCGCGGCCGCGGACGGAGTGGGCGAGGATCACGGCTGCCGGGTCGGTGGCGTTGAACGCGGCCTCGGCGGCGTCGACAAGTGGGACTGCCTGCTGCTGCGCGTCAACGTTAGTGGTCAGCACCACGGCTGCGCCGAGCTCGCCGAGCGCTTCGGCGTGTGCTGGGTTGGTGGTCAGCACCACCGGGGTACCCAGAGGCGCGGCTGCGCCGATGAGTTCGGCGGCGGTGGAGTCGAGCTGGTCGTCGTGCGTCGCGTCGAGCACGACCAAAACTGTGCGGGGAGAGGTTGCCATGTCAGTATCCTTCGTTCGGCGGGTTAGATGTAGTGCTTCTCTGCAAGGAAGTCGACCAGCTGGCCCACAGCGTTCGGGCCGTAGTCAATGATCTCGCCGCGCTCACGCGCAGGACGCTTTTCGACGTCCACCATGATCGCCCGCGGCCGTGCGAAATCCTCCGCGTCGACGCCGAGCTCCGCCAGCGTCAGCGTGTGCAGTTCCTTCTTCTTCGCCGCCATCAGACCCTTGAAGTTCGGGAAGCGGGCATCCGGGTACTCGTCCGAGACCGCGACCAGCGCCGGGAGCTGCGCCTCCAGGGTGAGCGTGGCGTGATCGCTGACCTGCGTCGCAGTCACCATGTCGTTGTTGAGCGTGACCTCGGTCGCGTTGGCGATGGCGGGCCAGCCGAGCATCTCTGCGAGCAGTCCAGCCATGACGCCGCCACCGCCGTCAGAGGACGCGGTACCGAGCACAACCAGGTCGTAGTCCTTGTTGCGCAGTGCCGCCGCGAGCACTTCTGCCGTCAGCGTCACGTCCGCGCCGAGGAGCGCGTCGTCGGCAATGATGTAGGCATCATCCGCGCCCATCGCGATGCCCTTGCGCACGCTGGCATGCGCTGTTTCTGGCCCTACCGTAATGAGGTCGACGATGGTTTCCTCGTCGCCGCGGGCCTCCTTGAGTCGCATCGCGGCTTCGACGGCGCGTTCGCAGACCTCGTCAGCGACGACATCACCGGAGCGATCGGTCAGGCCGGTTTCCAGATTCAGGTCGCGGTCGCCGTACGTATCCGGGACTTCCTTGAGCAACACTGCAATGTTCACGAAACGCTCCTTCAGCGGTGGGGTGCTAAACGGTAGGCATTCTAGCGCACTGGCCTGGACTAAAAGTCAAATCCCCCGAAGTCGAAGCCACCACCATCCCCAAAGAGGCCGCCGTCACCGAACAGGCCCTCGCCGCCGGCGTCGCCCATGTCGCCCATCTCCCCGGCATCGCCGATGTCTCCAGCATCTCCCATATCGCCGAAGTCGCCTGCGCCGGCGTCCCCGAAGTCACCCGCTGCGAAGGCCTCTGGCGATGGCGTGCCGGCCATACCTGCGAACATCGCGGAGTAGAACATCATCGAACTTGCAGCCCACATGCCAGTCATCATCGCTGGCGCCCACCAGGCGGTGGAGTACCAGCCGGCCGGTACTGGGCGGCCGGCGACAACGCCGCCAGGGTAGTAGTTCGGGGTGCGCTCAGAAGCGTACGGGGATGCGGTGACGGTGGTGCCGTCTTCCTGGCGGATCGTTCGCTCCTCGGTCACCCGGCCCGCGCTACGCTGGCCTTCCAGTTCCGGAAGCTCTGGGCCCGCGGGCATGCCCATGATTTCGCGCGCTGCGTTGACATAGTGCAGCCCCTCCAGGGCAGATTCGCGAGCGAGCATGGCCTGCTTCGGTGTGGTCGCCTGGCCCAGCGCGCCACTTGCTGCGTTGTAGCGTTCAGAGGCGTCGGCCATCGCCTGGGTCGAAGCAGCGTCGGTACCGGAGATAGTAAGGACTTGGGAGCCAAGTCGCTCTGTCCAGCGGCGTGCGTCCGCAATCGCGTCCTCGAGCTGGAGCTGTTCGCGCTGGTTGGTCGCGCCATTCTGGCGACTCTTTATCAGGTACACCGCGGCGCCAACGATAGCGAGGATCAAAATGAGGTTCATAGTGAGGGAAAGCTCCTTCGGGATCGGCCACAAATTATCAGTACTTACAACGTGCAACGCACGTGGTTGGGAGAAAGTTCCACGCTAAGCGGGTGGTTTTGTCTCAAAGTCGGCGGTGGGTTACACTTGCGCCCATCACCTTTTGGTGAAGTGGGAATGTCGTATAGTGGCTAATACCTCAGCCTTCCAAGCTGAAGACGCGGGTTCGATTCCCGTCATTCCCTCCAAATGATAAAAGCGGAAGACGCGGTTGCACGAGATGTGTAGCCGCGTTTTTGTTTCTGTGAATATAGCCCAAAAGTAGTGTTGAACTGTCGATTTGCGTATTGCTCTGGGGCATGGTTATAGTTGCCAACGTCGCAATGAGCAATCATTCGCGGGGCGTGGCGCAGTTTGGTAGCGCACCTGCTTTGGGAGCAGGGGGTCGCAGGTTCAAATCCTGTCGCCCCGACATCAACAAGCCCGCTAGAAATAGCGGGCTTGTTTACATATCCGTACAATTTACCCGATTAATTACAGGAGTAATCCGTGAAGACTTCCGTCGACAAGCTCAGTGAGACTCGTGTCAAGTTGGACGTCAGCGTTCCTTTCGATGAGCTCGGCAAGGAAATCGACCAGGCGTACAAGTCAATTGCGCAGCAGGTCAACATTCCTGGCTTCCGTCGCGGTAAGGCTCCTCGCCAGCTGATCGACGCCCGCTTCGGCCGTGGCCCGATCCTGGAGCAGGTTGTCAACGACATGCTGCCAACCCGCTACGAGAAGGCTGTCCTGGAAAATGGCCTGAACCCGATCGGTCAGCCAGAGATCAACATCACCAAGATCGAGGACAACGACGTCGTCGAGTTCACCGCTGAGGTCGACGTTCGCCCAGAGATTACTGTCCCTGACTTCTCCAAGATTGACGTCACTGTTCCGGCCCTCGAGGTCAGCGACGAGGACGTCGACAAGGAGATCGACCAGCTCCGCGAGCGCTTCGGCGAGCTCAAGGACACCAAGCGCAAGATGAAGACCGACGACTTCGCAGTCATCGACCTGCACGCTGAGGTTGACGGCGAGAAGGTCGAGGAGGCTTCCACTGAGGGCCTGACCTACCAGATCGGCTCGGACGACCTGATCAAGGGCCTCGACACCGCGCTGCGCGGCATGAAGACCGGCGAGGACAACGAGTTCACAGCGACGATCGAGTTCGGCGAGCACAAGGGCAAGGAAGCCACCATCAAGGTACACGTCCAGCAGTCGAAGGAGCGCAAGCTTCCTGACTTTGACGACGAGTTCGCTCAGATGGCCTCCGAGTTCGACACCGCTGAGGAGCTGCGTGAATCCACCAAGGAGCAGCTCGCTGAGGACAAGAAGACCCAGCAGGCAGCTGACATCCGCGACGAGGTACTGAAGGCAGCGCTCGAGGAGACCAAGTTCGAGCTTCCGAAGTCCATCGTCGAGGAGCAGGAGCACAACATGCTCCACCAGATGCTCGGCCAGCTGGCACACGACGAGGCTGCTGTCGCACAGTTCCTCGAGGCACAGGGCATGACCCGCGAGGAGTTCGACAAGAAGAACCACGAGCAGGCTGAGTCCGCTGTCCGTACCCAGCTGTTCCTGGACGCTGTTGCTGACCAGGAGGAGCCTGAGGTTTCCCAGCAGGAGATGACCGACCACATCCTGTTCACCGCGCAGTCCTACGGCATGGACCCGAACCAGTTCGTGGCGCAGCTGCAGCAGGCAGGCCAGATCGGTAACCTCTTCGCAGACGTCCGCCGTGGCAAGGCACTCGCTACCGCGATCTGCCGCGTGTCCGTGAAGGACGACAAGGGCGAGACCGTCGACCCGAACGATTACTTCGGTGAGGTTGAAGAGGAAGAAGCAGAGGCTTCCGAAGACTAAATCTTGAGTTGAAACGCCCCGGCGATGCGCACGCGTTGCGCCTACGCCGGGGCGTTTCGCCATTCACTACGGGTTCACAACGTACGTGTACGCCATCAGCGAACAACCCCGTGCAAAGTGGACTATCGGAGTAGGGTGGTGGCATTGTTGACGCTACATAAAAGAGTTTGAACCACGAAGGAGCCATTTTTATGACATCCCCATCGCAGGGCATGAACTTGGGTGATTCTGTCTATGAGCGCCTGCTGCGCGAGCGCATTATTTTCTTGGGCCAGCAGGTTGACGACGAAATTGCGAACAAGCTGTGCGCGCAGATCTTGCTGCTGTCCGCGGAGGATCCAACTCGCGACATTTCGCTGTACATTAACTCCCCGGGTGGTTCCGTGACTGCCGGCATGGCGATTTATGACACGATGAAGTACTCGCCGTGCGATATTGCTACGTACGGCATGGGCTTGGCGGCGTCGATGGGGCAGTTCCTGCTTTCCGGCGGCACGAAGGGCAAGCGTTACGCGCTTCCGCACGCTCGGATTATGATGCACCAGCCGTCCGCAGGCGTTGGAGGTACTGCTGCCGACATTGCTATTCAGGCTGAGCAGTTCGCTGCGACGAAGCGCGAGATGGCCCAGCTCATCGCTGAGCATACCGGCCAGACTTTCGAGCAGATTACGAAGGATTCCGACCGTGACCGTTGGTTCACGGCCCAAGAGGCGATGGAGTACGGCATCGTGGACCACGTTATCGAGAGCGCTCAGGGCTCGATCAGCAACTAAGTAGACAGGAGAATTTACGTATGTCTTTCCAAATGCCTTCCTCCCGCTACGTGCTGCCACAGTTCTTGGAGGAGACTTCCTTCGGCACGAAGCAGATCGACCCATACGGCAAGCTTTTCGAGGAGCGCATCGTCTTCCTGGGCACCCAGGTCGATGACACTTCCGCGAATGACATCATGGCGCAGCTGCTGGTGCTGGAGTCCCAGGACCCGGACCGCGACATTACGATGTACATCAACTCGCCGGGTGGCTCGTTTACCGCGCTGATGGCGATTTACGACACGATGCAGTACGTCCGCCCGGACGTGCAAACGGTGTGCCTCGGCCAGGCTGCGTCCGCTGCGGCGGTTATCCTTGCCGCAGGTGCGCCGGGGAAGCGCGCTGCGCTACCGAACTCGCGTGTGCTGATTCACCAGCCGGCGACGCAGGGCACCCAGGGCCAGGTTTCTGACCTCGAGATCCAGGCCAATGAGATCGAGCGCATGCGTCGCCTGATGGAGGACACACTCGCGCACCACACCGGTCGCACTGCGGAGCAGGTCCGCATCGATACGGATCGCGACAAGATCCTTACCGCGCAGGAAGCTGTCGAGTACGGCATCATCGACCAGGTCTTTGATTACCGCAAGCTGAACGGCTAACTTCTGATCGCTTTTCGACGCCACCAAGGGTAACCGGGTGGCGTCTTTTTGTGTGCTTGACCAAGCGTGAATAAAAGGGCGCGAATAGACAGACCGTGCGGTACATTCTTCACACATCTGCGAAAACACGACACGTGAAGATAAAGGAAAGACCGCGGTGGATATTAGAACCTCCATTAACACTCGGCCGATGAGCCCGTACCAGTGGCTGATCATTGCCGTCATTACCTATTTGAACGCCCTTGACGGCTATGACCTCGTCGCAACCGCATTTGCGGCGCCGCACCTGGCGGAGGAGTTCGCGATCGGCTCGTCCCTGCTGGGTTGGGTGCTGTCGGCGGCGCTGCTCGGCGTTGGTGTCGGCGCGGCGGTCTTTGGGCCTGCGGGGGATCGATGGGGGCGTCGAAACGTGATTCTTGTGGCGCTGCTGATTGATACCGTGGGCCTGCTCCTGTCGGGCTTCGCGGGGAGTACCGCGGCGTTTATCGCGTGGCGCTTCGTCACTGGTGTGGGCGTGGGCGGCGTGCTCGCGTGCGTGACGGTGCTGGTCAGTGAGTATTCTAACGACCGGTTCCGTGGGCTGGCGATGGCGGTCTACGCGTCGGGGTACGGCGTTGGAGCGACGCTGTGCGGCGTGCTGGCGTCCAAGGTTGTGGAGAGCCACGGCTGGCACTGGATCTTCTTCGTGGGCGCGGCTCTGTCTGCCGTGGCGCTGGTGCTTGCAACGGCGTTGCTGCCGGAGTCGGTGGACGTGCTCGCAAGCCGTGGTGACGCTGCGCGCGTTGAGCGTATCGCACGCCGTATTGGACACGGGGGAGCAGTGGTTCCGGCCCAGACGAGCGCCCCGGCTTCCGCCTCGGGCGCCCTGCGCGCAATCGTCTCCCCAGTATGGCTGTCGACGACTGTACGGATCTGGATTGCATTCTCGCTGATCAGCTTTGGTTTTGCCTTTGCTAATTCCTGGACGCCCAAGTTGCTCAACGAACTGGGACTGTCCGCGCAGCAGGGTATTTTCGGCGGCATCATGATCGCGTTCGGCGGCACGATCGGCTCGCTGATCTTCGGAGTGATTACCACGCGTGTTGACGCCCGCGTGCTGCTCATCGCCTTCGCCATCGGTGGCGCGGGCGCGTTGGTGGCCTTCATCTTCTCCGCGGGCGCGTCGTTGGTGGCGTTCCCGCTGGGCGTACTGGTTGGTATGTTGCTGAACGCGTGTGTTACCGGCATGTACACCGTGACTCCGGCGTCCTACCCGACGCACTTGCGGGCGACCGGCGTTGGAGTGGCGTTGGCTGTGGGGCGAGTTGGTTCGGTCTGCGGACCACTGCTCATCGGCTACCTCGCCGAGGCCGGGCTGGGGCCACGTGGGCTCTACATCGTTGCGGCAGGCGTGTTCGTGTTGAGTGCGGTCGCCCTGGTAGGCCTGCGTGCGCCGGCCGCGAAGCCGGTCGTCGTCGAGAAGCCAGCGGAGGTACTGCAGGCTTAAGGGCAGTACGGGACCGCGTCGCGCACCGCGGCCGGCGCGGAGGCGAAGTCCTTACGGTCCCAGCAGGCGTTGCCTTCGTGCTCGCCGACGGGGTCAACGGATGCCCAAGAGTTGCCGTTGGAGGCCCAGAAGTACTCCTGGCCGTTCGGCATCACGGTGCGGGCCCAGTCGCCGTCGCAGAAGGTGCTGTATTCGTCGCTCGCTGACTGCTGGCCTTGCTTCGGCCACGCGCACGCTGCGCCGTTCTGAGGGGCGGGCTCGGCAGGCTGTACTGGCGCGGGCTCGTCGCTGTCATCATCGCTAGAGGAGGCAGAAGAGCTCGACTTTTTCGAAGAACTCGAGGAGCTAGACGAGCTTGAGCTCTTCTTCGAGGTACTCGTCGATGTCTTTGTCGAGGTGGACGTCTCGGTCTCGGTCGCGTCCTCGTCATCATCGTCGGGCGCCGGGCTTGTCGACGTCTCCTTCGCCGGGAACGAGATCTCAGGCTCCGCCAAACGATCCTCCGGCGACGAGTTACACCCGGCCAACAGCGTCGTGCACGTCAAGAGTGCGGCAAGCACAAGTTTGGGCCGGGTGTTCATCACTAGGGGATCCTTTCTGACAGACTTCTGCGTCTAGCGTAGCCGACAAATCTTAGCCCAAAAACTTCAGCAGCGCTTCATTGAACGGAGCAGGGTTCTCGATGGGCACCTGGTGCGAGCCCGGCTCAATGACCACAGACTCCACGGGGCCTGCGACGCCGTCGGCGATTTCGGCCAGTTTGTCCGGACCGGTACCGGCGTCGCCGGTGGCCGCGATGGTCAGCACTGGGCAGGTGATCTGATCCAGGTGGGAAGCGAAGTCCCACTTTGCCAAGGCATCGCCGTTTTGGGCGTAACCCTCGGGGTCGATGGCGCTGACCATGTCGTGGATGCGCTCGACTTCCCCTGGGTGGGCGTCGATAAATGCTGGGGTGAACCAGTTAGGAATGAGCATGTCGGCAATGGGGCCCATGCCTTCCTCCCGTGCGATGCGCGTGCGCTCGTCCCACTGCTCATTGCCACCGAGGTAAGTCGCGGTGCAAGCGAAGACAGCCTTCTCCACGCGCCCGCTGTACGCCGCAAGATACTGCGCAATGGCGCCGCCGAGGGAGAGGCCGACAACGCTGAAGCGGTCGACCCCCTCGCGGTTGAGTGCGCTCAAGATATCCTGCGCAAGCAGCTTCACGGTTGCGGAGCCGGGAGCTACCTGGGCGACGTCGGAGCCGCCGTGCCCGCGATGATCGACCGCGATGACACGGTGGTGCTTCGCCAGTTCAGGAATCTGCTTGGACCAGGATTCGTGCGTCGTCGCGATGGAGGAGAGCAGCACCACGGTGCTGGTGTTGTCTTTATTGCCGTATTCCACAGTATGTATATGCGTCATGCGCTCCATTGTGCCCTTGATCGCCACGATGCGCGACAACGTGCGAGAGTGTGTGAGTTTGACGCACCCGCTAAGCTCTAAGGTCAACCCTTAGGCGAGACGAAGAAGCTGGAGTCCAACGCATCTATGGCAACATCCCAAAACACCTCAAACCTGTTGAAGTGCTCCTTTTGCGGCAAGACGCAGAAGCAGGTTCGCAAGCTTATTGCCGGTGGCGGAGTCTACATTTGTGACGAGTGCATCGAACTGTGCAACGAAATCATCGAGGAAGAACTCGGCGGGGCGCAGGCTGAGCAGGATGAGGCTGCGGATCGGCTGCCGAAGCCAAGTGAGATCACCAAGTTTTTGGACCAGTACGTCATCGGGCAGGACTCGGCGAAGCGCACGCTCGCGGTGGCGGTGTACAACCACTACAAACGCATCCGGGCGGAGTCGGAGAATGTAACGAACCGCAAGCGTGATGAGGAAGTGGAGATCGCGAAGTCGAATATCTTGCTGCTGGGGCCGACGGGCTCCGGCAAGACGTACCTCGCGCAGTCGCTTGCCAGGATGCTCAACGTGCCATTCGCAATTGCCGACGCCACCAGTCTCACCGAGGCGGGGTACGTCGGAGAGGACGTCGAAAACATCTTGCTGAAGTTGCTGCAGGCCGCGGACTTCGACGTTAACCGGGCGCAGCACGGCATCATCTACGTCGACGAGGTAGACAAGATCTCCCGCAAGTCCGAGAATCCCTCGATTACCCGTGACGTGTCCGGCGAAGGCGTGCAGCAGGCACTGCTGAAAATCCTGGAGGGCACGGTCGCGTCCGTGCCGCCGCAGGGCGGGCGCAAGCACCCGAACCAGGAGTTCATCCAGATTGATACGACGAACATCCTGTTCATCGTCGCCGGTGCGTTCGCGGGCTTGGACAAGGTGATTGCGGAGCGCGTGGGCAAGAAGGGCATCGGCTTCGGGGCGGAGATTGACTCGAAGCAGGAGCGCGACGAAGCCAACATGCTGGCGCAGGTGCAGCCGGGTGACCTGGTGAAGTTCGGCCTCATCCCTGAGTTCATTGGGCGCCTGCCGATCATTGCGAACGTGGAGAACCTCGACCGCGACGCCATGGTGCGCGTACTCACCGAGCCTAAGAACTCACTGGTGAAGCAGTACAGCCGCCTCTTTTCGATGGACGGCGCCCAGCTCACGCTCACCGAGGACGCCCTCGAGGAGATCGCGGACCGCGCTGCCGAGCGCAACACTGGCGCCCGTGGCCTGCGCGCCATCATGGAGGAAGTGCTCGTGCCCATCATGTACGACCTGCCCGACCGCGAGAACGTCAGCGAAGTCGTCATCAACGGCGACGTGGTGCGGGGCGCTGCAGAGCCGCAGTTCGTGGAAGCGGAAGGGCAGCGCTCGGCGTAAGGCTGCCGAGTCGCAGCTAGTAGATGTCGTAGAGGTCGTCGCTGGCGCCGGTGCCTTCGCTGTCCGGCAGGGGAGTGGCCTCGAGGTAGCTTTCGTAGCCCGAAGGCGCGATGTTGGATGTCAAAAACGCCAGCACGGTATCAATAACCATGCGCCGCATCCCTTCGACGTTTCGCGGCTCGTCGAGGTCGAGGTGGCTCGTAATTATCGACGCCGCGTTGCCCGATACCCGCAGCGTGCTCAGCGCCGTGAGCAGCGCGAGTACGTCATCGGCGGAGATCCCCGGCCGGAAGGCGCCGGCGTCCTGGCCCACGAGCAGGAGGCGCTCGACGTGCAGCGTGATCTCGCTGCGGCCGTGCACAATGTCCGCTGAGGCGTCCTCGAGGACCGGCTCGAGCCGCTCACGAATGAGCAGCTGAACTGCCTCGGGGTTTTCCTGGAAGGAGTGGAACATGCTGTCTACGAAGCGGCGCATGCCGTCAACCGGGACTGCGTAGGAGCGCTGCAGGATCTCTTCGGGTGGAGCCAGGCGGTCGAGCGCGCGCCTGATCGTTTTTGCGTAGAGGCCCTTTTTGTCGCTGAAGTGGTAATGGATCATCCTTTTCGACATGCCGGTTTCCTTCGCGATGGCACCCAGCTTTGTTTGGGAGAAGCCACCGCGGGCGAACATGTCGAGGGCGATGTCAACAACACTGTCGATTTCTGCGTTGATATCTGGTTCAGGTGCTTTGATACTCGCCGAGGTGGGGTCGGTGGGGAAATCCATCGTTGTATCCGCTCCTGAATTACTACGCATGCGTGAATGTTGGCTCATTGGTGACATCTACTTTTCTCTATGATGCCCCCATTTGAGAATTTGCACCGTGCAAAACGGGAATTTGTCTGCCTTACTATGCCTTTTAGGCCTAAAGGGGGGAGGGTATGCACGATTTCGGGGGTAGTGCGTCGGTTGTACTACCTATACTTTGAATGTCAGGTACCGCACACTATTGACCCGAGGTTTTTCTATGTCACACCATTCTTCCACTCCCGTTAAAGTCGTTGTCACCGGCGCAGCAGGCAACATTGCGTACTCCCTGCTGTGGCGTATTGCCTCCGGCGACGTCTTCGGTGCGGATCAGCCGGTCGAGCTGACGCTGCTCGAGATCCCGGCAGCTGTCCGCGCGGCGGAGGGTACTGCGATGGAGCTGCACGACTCTGCCTTCCCACTGGTGACTGGCATCAACGTTTCCGATGACCAGTTCAAGGCATTCGAGGGCGCAAACGCCGCGTTCCTGGTTGGCGCGAAGCCACGCGGTAAGGGTGAGTCCCGCGCGGACATGCTCACCGCGAACGGCAAGATCTTCGTCGAGCAGGGTAAGGCCATCAACGCTGGCGCTGCGGACGATATCCGGGTGCTTGTCGTGGGCAACCCGGCGAACACCAACGCGCGCATCGCTGCGAAGGCCGCGGCGGATGTCCCTGCCGAGCGCTTCAATGCCTTGATGCGACTGGACCAGAATCGCGCACTGTCCATGCTGGGCCAGAAGCTGGAGGTGCCGTCGTCGACAATTGAAAAGATGGTGGTGTGGGGCAACCACTCGGATACTCAGTTCCCGGATGTGACCTTCGCTGAGGTCGGCGGCGAGAAGATTGCCGACAAGCTGGACCGCGATTGGTACGTCGACGAGTTCATCCCGCGCGTTGCCAAGCGCGGTGGTGAAATCATCGAGGTTCGCGGTAAGTCCTCGGCGGCGTCCGCTGCTTCCGCGGCGGTTGACCACATGCGTGACTGGGTCAATGGCACCGACGGCAAGTGGACGACGGCAGCGCTGCCTTCCACCGGCCAGTACGGCGTCGAGGAGGGGCTGCTCTTCGGTTTCCCGGTGATTGGCCGTGATGGCAAGTGGGAGGTCGTCGAGGGGCTGGAGATCAGCGACTTCCAGCGCGAGCGCATCGACAAGAACGTCGAAGCGATGCGCGGCGAGTGGGAGATTGCGTCCAAGCTTTTCTAACCGGTCGCGCCTACCGGAGGTTGATGGCTAAGATAGTCAACCGTGACTGACGCGACTGAACATTTGGTAGGCAAGAACCGAGCCGATGCGCTCCCGAAGTCTTGGGAGCCCGGCGAACACGAGCAGGCTTTGTACGAGGGCTGGGTGGAGAAGGGATACTTCACCGCCGACGCTTCCTCGGACAAGCCTGCTTATTCTGTGGTGCTGCCCCCGCCGAATGTGACGGGCCAGCTGCACATGGGCCACGCCCTGGACCACACGCTCATTGATGTTATGGTGCGCCGCAAGCGCATGCAGGGCTACGAGGTGTTGTGGTTGCCGGGCATGGACCACGCGGGCATCGCTACGCAGACGAAGGTCGAGGCGAAGCTGAAGGCCGAGGAGGGCAAGGACCGCTACGACTATGGCCGCGAAGAGTTCGTGGACAAGGTATGGGAGTGGAAGCACCAGTACGGCGGCACCATCACCACGCAGATGCGGGCTATCGGTGACTCCGTGGATTGGTCGCGCGAGCGCTTCACGCTTGACGACGGCCTCTCGCGCGCAGTGCAGACGATCTTTAAGCAGCTGTACGACGCCGGAATGATCTACCGCGACTACCGCCTGGTGAACTGGTCGCCGGTGCTGGAGACCGCGGTGTCCGACATTGAGGTCGTTTATAAGGACGTTGAGGGCGAGTTCGTCTCCATCCGTTACGGCTCGCTCAACGACGACGAGCCACACCTGGTCGTTGCCACGACCCGTGTTGAGACCATGCTGGGCGACGTCGCCATTGCCGTCCACCCAGACGACGAGCGCTACACGGACCTGGTTGGCCAGGAGTTCGACCACCCGTTCCGCGATGACCTGAAGATTCAGGTGATCGCCGACGATTACGTCGATATGGAACTGGGCACCGGCGCGGTGAAGATCACGCCTGCACACGACCCGAACGACTACGAGATGGGCCTGCGCCACAACCTGGACATGCCGATCATCATGGACGAGACCGGCCACATCGCCGACACCGGCACCAAGTTCGATGGCATGAGCCGCGAAGAGGCTCGCGTCGCGGTGCGTGAGGCGCTGGCGGAGCAAGGGCGCATCGTCAAGGAGGTGCGCCCGTACGTGCACTCGGTGGGCCACTCGGAGCGCTCCGGTGAACCGATTGAGCCACGCCTGAGCCTGCAGTGGTTCGTCAAGGTTGAAGAGCTGGCGAAGATGTCCGGCGATGCGATCCGCAACGGCGATACGAAGATTCACCCGGCATCGATGGAGAAGCGCTACTTCGACTGGGTGGACAACATGCATGACTGGACGATTTCGCGCCAGCTGTGGTGGGGCCACCGCATCCCGATCTGGTACGGACCGAATGACGAAGTGGTCTGCGTCGGCCCTGACGAGGAGCCGCCGGCTGGCTACACCCAGGACCCGGACGTGTTGGATACCTGGTTCTCCTCTGCGCTGTGGCCGTTCTCGACGCTCGGCTGGCCTGAGAAGACGCCGGATCTGGAGAAGTTCTACCCGACGTCCGTGTTGGTCACCGCGTATGACATTTTGTTCTTCTGGGTTGCCCGCATGATGATGTTCGGCACCTTTGCTGGAAAGAACACCCCTGAGATCCTCGGCGAGGGGGTTGACGGCCGCCCGATCATCCCGTTCACGGACCTGTACCTGCACGGCCTGGTGCGCGACGAGAAGGGGCGCAAGATGTCGAAGTCCCTGGGCAACGGCATCGACCCAATGGATTGGGTCGAGCGCTACGGCGCTGACGCGCTGCGCTTCGCCCTTGCGCGCGGCGCGAACCCGGGCGTGGACTTGCCGATCGGTGAGGACAACGCCACGTCCGCGCGTAACTTTGCCACCAAGCTGTACAACGCGACCCGCTTCGCTCTGATGAACGGCGCAGCGGTTGGTCCGCTGCCGGCCCGCGAGGAGCTGACGGACGCCGACCGTTGGATCCTGGACCGTGCCGAGGAAGTCCGCGCGAAGGTCGACGCCTACTTGGACGACTACCAGTTCGCGAAGGCGAACGAGGATCTCTACCACTTCGCGTGGGATGAGCTGTGTGACTGGTACCTGGAGATCGCAAAGACCCAGATCCCGCGTGAGGGCGAGACCGCGCAGGGCCGTAACACGCAGATCGTGCTCGGCCGCGTGCTCGACGTGGTGCTGCGCCTGCTGCACCCGACGATGCCGTTCATCACCGAGGCCCTGTGGACCGCGTTGACGCAGCAGCCTTCGGTGACGCAGGCGCCGTGGCCGACTGCGGAGGACACCAATGGTGGCGTCGAAACGGATGATGTAGCGCGCCGCAGGATCCAGGATGCGATCAAGCTGATTACCGAGCTGCGTCGCTTCCGCGCTGACCAGGGTGTGAAGCCGAACCAGAAGGTGCCGGCGAAGCTTGACTTTGCCAAGGCGGACCTGGCTGGGCTGGAAAACGTTATCCGCGATATCGCGCGGGTGGAGACGCCTGCTGAGGGCTTTGCGGCGTCGGCAAGCATTGAGATGCGCCTGAGCCAGGCGACGCTCGACGTGGCGCTGGACACCTCCGGCACCGTCGACGTTGCGGCCGAGCGCAAGCGCCTGGAGAAGGAACTCGCGGCGGCGGAGAAGGAGCTCGATACCACTGGCCGTCAGCTTGGCAACGAGCAGTTCCTGGCGAACGCGCCGGAGCAGGTCGTTGAGAAGATCAAGGTGCGCCAGCAGGTTGCGAAGGAAGAGTTCGCACGTGTGACCGCGCGCCTGGCGCAGCTGCCGGAGGCGTAGATGGCCGACAATGCTGACCTGCCGGAACTTCCGGAGCTACCCGAGCAGTTCGATATCTCCGTCGAGGAGTCCGGGCTACGCCTGAACCTCGGTGCGCCGCAGGCGGAGGAGGCGGAAGACGTCGTCGCGCGCGAGGTCACGCCTGAAGACCTTGCAGCGCTGCGCGAAGTCCAGCAGCAGCTCGAGGAGCGCTGGGGTGAGACGCAGATCGACCCGACGCTCGAGCGCGTCGAGTACGTCATGGACCTGCTGGGTTCCCCGCAGCGTTCGTTCAAAGCGATTCACGTCGCGGGGACGAACGGGAAGACGTCGACAACCCGAATGATCGAGTCGCTGCTGCGCAGCCTCGGGCACCGGGTGGGGCGCACGACGAGCCCGCATCTGCAGTTGATCACCGAGCGCATCGGGATCGACGGCCAACCAATCCACCCCGCGGACTTTGTGCGCATTTACGAGGAAATTCAGCCGTACCTCGCGATGGCTGACGACCACTTCGGCCAGCCGCTGAGCTTCTTCGAAGCCATGGTGTGCATCGCCTACGCCGCGTTTGCCGACGCCCCGGTGGACATCGCCGTGGTGGAAGTCGGCATGGGTGGCCGCTGGGACGCAACCAACGTGATCGACGCGGACGTCAACGTGATCATGCCGATCGGCATCGACCACACGCAGTACCTCGGCGACACCATCGAGCAGATCGCGGGCGAGAAGGCCGGCATCATCACGAATCCGGACTCCGTCACGGTCATCGCCGACCAGCAGCCGGAGGCCATGCGCGTAGTGCTGGAGCAGACCGTCCAGGTCGGTAGCGCCGTCGCGCGCCTCGGCTCCGAGTTCGGCGTTGAGGAAGCCGGGGTGGCCGTCGGAGGCCAGCAGCTACGGCTGCGCGGGCTCGCCGGCAGCTACGACGACATCTTCCTGCCGCTGTCCGGCCCACACCAGGCCCGCAACGCGGCCGTCGCGCTCGCGGCGGTCGAGGCATTCCACGGTGCACACGCCGAGCACCCGCTCAACATCGAGGCGGTGCGGGAAGGCTTTGCGGCGGTCCGCTCTCCGGGCAGGCTCGAGCGAGTGCGCGCCACACCCACCACGTTTATCGACGCCACCCACAACCCACACGGCGCAACCGCCCTCGCGGAGGCGCTGCAGCACGACTTCGACTTCACCCGACTCATTGGCGTGCTGGGCATCCTCGGTGACAAGGACGCCGCTGGCATTTTCCAGGCGCTAGAGCCGGCGCTCACGGAAGTCGTGATTACGCAGAACTCCTCGCCACGCGCGATGGAGGCCGAAGACCTTGCCGAGATCGCCCGCTCCATCTTCGGCGATGAGCGCGTGCACGTGCAGCCGCACCTGCCGTCCGCCTACGAGCTGGCCGTTGAGCTTGCCGAGGACGCCCTTGCGGAAGTCGGCGTGCAGTCCGGCTCCGGTGTGATCATCACCGGCTCTGTCGTGACCGCGGGGGAGGCCCGCACCATGTTTGGAAAGGACCCAGAGTGAGCAGAGAAAAACGCCAACCGCCGATCAGCCCGCTCGGGCTCGGGCACGAGCCGGTCAAGGACCCAATCGCAGGACTGCGCGGAGTGCTCTCCGGCACGCTGATCATGGAATCGATCACCGTGCTGCTCATCCTGCTCGTGATTCTTAAAGTCGACGGTGGCGCCTACTGGACCACGTTCAACTGGGTGTACATCGTGGTCATCGGCGTCGCCCACGCGGTGATGGCGTTCGCGCAGAAGATTCCGGGCGCGATGTGGATTAACTTGGCCCTGCAGGTGCCGCTCATCTTTGGGTTCTTCGTGCACTGGTCGGTCACGGTGGTTGGCCTGATGTTCGGCCTGGTGTGGTTCTTCATCGTGAAGCTGCGCTCCGACATTGTGCAGCGCATGCGTGGCGGCTACCTGACCACGCAGCACCTGGACGCCGACTAGAGTTCGCGCCGCAGAATTTTCCCCGCCGCGTTGCGGGGGATGTGATCCGTGAAGGTGACTTCACGGATCTTTTTGTATCCGGCCACGCGCTCGGCAACCCACTCCATGATTTCCTCGCGGCTCAACGTAGCGCCGTCGGCGACGACGATGCAGGCGCGCGGGACCTCGCAATCGACACCGTGGGTGCGCACGATATGGCGGACGACGGCGGCGTCGGCAACCGCGGGGTGGGTGCGCAGCAGTGCCTCGAGCTCAGCGGGGGCGACGTGGAAGCCCTTGTACTTAATCACTTCTTTTGCCCGGTCGACGATGTAGACGGTGCCGTCCTCAGCCAGCGTGACGATATCCCCGGTGTGCAGCCACCCACCAGTGATCGTTGCCTGGGTTGCCTCAGGGTCGTTGCGGTAGCCCCGCATCACCTGCGGGCCCCGGATGAGCATCTCACCGGGTTCGCCGGGGGCGACGTCGTGGCCGTCGCGAAGGTCGATGATGCGGAACTGCGTGTTCGGCACCGCGAACCCAATCGAGCCCGGCTTCGACCTCCCAGCGATGCCCACGTGGGTCACCGGGGACGTCTCCGTGGTGCCGTAGCCCTGCAGGATCACCGTGCCGAGCCGCTGCTCAACGCTGTCCGCCAACGCAGCATCCAGCGGGGCGGCACCGCACACCATGAACCGGGAGTCCGCGAACGCCTCCGCGGTCGCCTCCGGGTGTCGTGAGAGCGCAAGCGCGATGGGTGGCGCAATAAAGCCCAACTCAATACGGTGCTTGCGCTGCGCCTCAATAAACGCTCCCAGGTCGAAGCCTGCCATCGTGTGAATATGGTGGTGCGCGTAGAGCGACGACAGCAGCAGTGTGTTCAGTCCGTAGATGTGGGCGAACGGCAGCGGCGCCAGTGTCGGGGTGCCCGCGCCGATACCGCTTGCGCGCAGCGCGGCCGAAAACTGCAGCATGTTCGCGCACAGGTTGCGGTGGGTCAGCTCGACGGCCTTCGGCAAACCGGTGGTACCGGAGGAAAAGGCAACCGCGGCGATATCTTCCGGCCCGGCTGGGGAGGCGCTGCGCTCGGGTGGTTCGGTGGGGGCGATGGGGGCGTCGAGAAGAACTTTGGCCTCGGCGAGCGCGCAGAGGTGGTCACGTTCGGTCGCGGTGAGACTCGTCCCCAACAAGCTTGCCGACGCCCCCACCTGCACCAACGCGAGGAAAGTGACGGCGAAGTCGATGCCGTTGGGCAGCTGCACTGCGACGCAATCCCCGGGACCGATGCCGCGGCTGCGCAACGTGGCGGCGAGCGCCAGCACCTCCTGGTGAAGCTGCGCATAGGTCACGCTTCGCCCCGTCTCGACCTCCGTGAGCGCCGGCGCCGACGCGTGCTCGCCGAGGTTGCCGAAGAGCAGATCGGTGATGGAGCGCGCTCGCGTGCCGACGTCCGGAATTGGCGGCAGGGGACTCTCATATGTCATGGAGCAAACTTTAATCACCCCCACATCAAGATGTTCGCACCCGGTGGTTGTTGTTTAGTAGGGTAGGGAGACATGACTGAACGTACACTGATTTTGATTAAGCCAGACGGCGTTGCAAACGGCCACGTCGGAGAGATCATCTCCCGCATTGAGCGTAAGGGTCTCAAGCTGGTCGAGATGGACCTGCGCACCGCAGACCGTGAGACCGCTGAGAAGCACTACGCAGAGCACAAGGACAAGCCGTTCTTCGGTGAACTCGTTAACTTCATCACCTCTGCTCCGCTGGTAGCGGGCATCGTTGAGGGCGAGCGCGCTATCGAGGCTTGGCGCCAGCTCGCCGGCGGCACCGACCCGGTTGCCAAGGCAACCCCTGGCACCATCCGCGGCGACTTCGCCCTGACCGTTGGCGAGAACGTCGTCCACGGTTCCGACTCCCCAGAGTCCGCCGAGCGCGAGATCGCAATCTGGTTCCCGAATAAGTAAGAACCACGCTTCAACCGCCCATCCTGCTGTACATGGCAGGGTGGGCGGTTTTGTTGTGTTGGCGGCGGTTTCAGCTTTGAGCATATTGCTCGTGTGGAGGTATTAAAAGAGTGCGATGCTGGTCGTTGGAAACAGATCAGGGTAGGTCAAAAGACGCGACCTGCATCGCACGCTTCTAATCGCACGCTTTGAGTGGTGGCGTTGGAATAGGCGCAGTCGGCGTCGTGTGCCACAATGGGGGCAAGCTTTTTACAACTTTCTGTAGGAACGTGTGTCAGCCGTGTGCCAGCGGGCAGAATGCTTCGCGCCCGGTTGACGCAGCTTGCAGATGCAAAAATATAGGAGCACGTACGTGGCGAAAAAATCTCATACCGAAATTCAGGACTTTGATCGATCAACCCTGAAAGACAAAATGCGGGTGTTCCAGCTCGCGAAGGCGTTGGGGGTGGCGTCGAAAGACGTTGTGGTGGCGCTGACCGAGTTGGGAATTACAAAGGTTGCGCAGTCCTCGATTACTCGGGAGGAAGCCGAGAAGGTCATCGATGCGCTGCAGCAGCCCGCGGACAAGGCTGAGGCGAAGAAGTCGAAGGATAGCAGCGACGAAAAGATCCGCGAGCGGGTGCGCAAGGACGTAGAAAACGAAATCCACCAGATCGAGGAGAAGGTGGATGCCACCTTCGAGGTCGCCGACGAGCCGGAGCAGGAACCAACACCAGAGCCTGAACCGGAGTCTGCACAAGAGCCGGAGCCCGAACCTGAAGAGGAAGCAACGGTCGAATACGCGCCGATCTTCAAGGCGCCGACGCGTCCAAAGCGCCGCCGAGCAGTGCGCACCTCCGAACCGAAGGAAGCGGATGAGGATGCCGCACCGAAGGGTGAAGTTGAGGAGCCCAAGGAGGAAGAACCTAAGGTCGAGGTTATTGACGAGCCGAAGGGGATCAGCGGTTCCGCCCGTCTGGAGGCGCAGCGTCGTCGGCGGAGTGAGCGTCGAGAAGCGGAGCGCCAGCGCTCCCGTATTGTTTCTGAGGCGGAATTCCTTGCGCGGCGCGAGTCGGTGCACCGCACGATGGTGGTGCGCGAGCGCGACCGCAACGACGGCCCAGGCCGCATCACGCAGGTAGCGGTCCTGGAAGACGGGCTGCTTGCGGAGCACTTTGTGTCCATGGACGATAACGCGTCGATCATCGGCAATATTTACATGGGCCGTGTCCAGAACGTGCTGCCGGGCATGGAAGCGGCGTTCATCGACATCGGAACCGGGCGCAACGCGGTGCTCTACGCCAGCGAGGTTGACTGGAAGGCTGCGAAGCTTGGCGGAAAGAAGCGCAGGATTGAGCACGCACTGAAGTCCGGCGACCAGGTGATGGTGCAGGTCTCGAAGGATATTAACGGGCACAAGGGTGCTCGCCTGACAACGCACATTTCGCTGGCCGGACGTTTCCTCGTGTACGTGCCGGGTGGCCGTAACGCTGGGATCTCCCGCAAGCTGCCCGTCACCGAACGCAAGCGCCTCAAGGGCATCCTCAACGAGGTTGTGCCTGGCAAGGGTGGGGCGATTATTCGTACGGCTGCCGAGGGCATGTCGAAGGAAGCGATTGCTGAGGACGTCCAGCGCCTGCACAAACAGTGGGAAATGGTGCAGGAAAAGGCAGAAGCCGCGAAGAACGGGAAGGGCTCGCGCCCGGTGCTGCTCTACGAAGAGCCGCGCCTGATCGTCCGCGTCGTCCGCGACGTCTTCAACGAGGACTTCTCTGAGTTGATCATCGACGGCAAGAAGTCCTACAACATTGCGCACGCTTACCTGCAGTCCGTCGCGCCTGACCTGTTGGACCGCGTGACCAAGTTTGACCGCTCCGAACACGACGGTGCCGACGCCTTTGCGGAGCATCGCATCGACGAGCAGGTCCAGAAGGCGCTTGCCCGCGTGGTGTGGCTGCCGTCGGGCGGCACGCTCGTTATTGAGCGCACCGAGGCCATGACGGTGATTGACGTCAACACCGGCAAATTCACTGGCTCCGGCGGCAACCTCGAGGAGACGGTCACCGCGAACAATTTGGAGGCCGCGGAGGAAGTCGTCCGCCAGCTGCGCCTGCGCGACATCGGCGGCATGGTGGTCATCGACTTCATTGACATGATCCTGGATGAAAACAAGGAGCTGGTGCTGCGTCGCCTGAAGGAAACGCTGGGCCGTGATCGCTCCCGCCACCAGGTCTCCGAGGTCACCTCGCTCGGCCTGGTGCAGCTGACCCGCAAGAAGCTCGGCGATGGTCTGCTTGAGACCTACTCCAAGCCGTGCGAGTGCTGTGGTGGCCGCGGTGTGATCATCACCGAGGAGCCTGTAGAGCACGCGACGTACAACCCGGAGGAAGACGACCTGCAGCACCGCGGTGGCCGCGGCAAGCGTCGCGGGAAGTCGAACGGCGAGCGTTCCAACAAGAAAGCGGAGGAGAAGCGCCGCAGCAAGCTGGACGAAAAGGCTATCGACGAGCTGGTCGGCTCGGTTGTGTCCGAAGACAATGAAGCACACGAGGACAACGACGAGCCGAAGCCGCCTACAGTAGGTGAATCCTCCAAGCGCGAGTCCGGTTTGCGCCGCCGTGGACGTCGAGGCACGAGCCGCGGGCGTGGGCGCGCGCAGGAACAGGACAAGCCACAGGACAAATCGCAGGAGCAGGCTCAGGAGAAAGGCAAGTCCGAGCAGACGTACGAGGAGGCCGTCGACGCCTTCGAGCGCTCCCCGCGCCGGAAGCGAGCGACCCGCGGTAACTCCCGTTCGGACCACAAGCCAAAGCGCGAAGATTTCGAACGCCAGGAGCACGTTAAGGAACCTGTGAAGGAAGCTCCACGCGAGGAAGCGCAAGAGCAGCCGAAGGCGAAGGTGACGGAGTCTCCTCGCCGGCGCGGGCGTCGGCGCGCAGTGCGCAAGACGTCCCAGCCGCAGCAGCAGGAGCAGCCGAAGGCGAAGGAAACGAAGCAGAAGGCAACCAAGCCTGCGACGAAGAAACAGGAGTCGAAGGCGAGTGCGCGGCGCAGGCGGCGACGCGCGACACGCCGAACCTCTTCCAAATAGAGGAGCAGTGGGGTGCGGTTTGATAATCGCACCCGCTTCTGTGTAGTATTTGACAGTCGCTGTTTTGGGCTGTGAAGCCGCGCCGTTTACGCATGCAGGCACGGTGGAACGCGAAAGGCCACAAAGCGCTAGAGAACTGTACCAACTGTCTTCTGTGCATGCGGGGAGACACAACGAGTTTAGATAAGGGGTAACCCTCTATGTACGCGATCGTCAAGACTGGCGGCAAGCAGTACAAGGTTGCCGAAGGCGACCTAGTCAAGGTCGAGAAGATCGAGGGTGAAGCGGGCGACAAGGTTGCCCTCACCCCGGTTCTGCTCGTCGATGGCGCGGATGTCACCGCAGGCCCTGATGCTTTGTCCAAGGTTTCTGTTGAGGCTGAGATTGTCGAGCACGGCAAAGGCAAGAAGGTCGACATTCTGAAGTACAAGAACAAGACCGGCTACAAGGTCCGCCAGGGCCACCGTCAGCCACAGACAACCATCAAGATCACTGGTATCAAGTAAGACTTCCATCTAAGGAGATTCAGACATGGCACACAAGAAGGGTGCATCCAGCTCCACGAACGGTCGTGACTCAGAGTCGAAGCGCCTCGGTGTGAAGCGTTTCGGTGGTCAGCAGGTAAAGGCGGGCGAGATCCTCGTTCGTCAGCGCGGCACCAAGTTCCACCCAGGCGACAACGTCGGCCGCGGTGGCGACGACACGCTGTTCGCACTGGCAGCTGGCGCAGTCCAGTTCGGCATTAAGCGCAACCGTCGCATCGTCAACATCGTCCCAGCGGACGGCGAAGGCGTTTCGGCAGAGGTGCTCGAGGCTGCAGAGGCAGCTGGCGTCGCACAGGAAACTGCGTAACCCGTAGCAATACTTGAAACACCGCACACCCCGACCGGGTGCGCGGTGTTTTTCTTTCCCACAACCCGGTACCCTCCACTACTAGAACTCTTTTGCAAGGAAGGCGGAACTAATGGCCCAATTTGTTGACCGCGCGGTGCTGCACCTCCAGGCCGGTGACGGCGGACATGGCTGTGTCTCTGTCCACCGCGAAAAATTCAAACCCCTCGGCGGGCCGGATGGTGGCAACGGCGGCCACGGCGGCGATATCGTGCTGGAGGTATCCAACCAGGTGCACACGCTGTTGGACTTCCAGTACCGCCCGCACGTTAAGGCGAAGCGCGGCGGCAATGGCGAGGGTGATCACCGAAACGGCGCCCGCGGAGAGGACCTTATCTTGGAGGTCCCAGTTGGAACCGTTGTGCGTAGTGAGGACGGGGAAATCCTCGCCGACCTGACGGTGCCGGGTACTCGTTTCCTTGCGGCTGAAGGCGGCTTCGGTGGGTTGGGCAACGCGGCTCTTGCCACCGCGAAGCGGAAGGCCCCGGGCTTCGCGCTCAAGGGTGAGCCTGGCGAAGCACACGACTTGATCCTCGAGCTGAAGTCCATGGCGGATGTGGGGCTAGTGGGGTTCCCGTCGGCGGGGAAGTCCTCGCTGATTTCGGTGCTTTCGGCCGCGAAGCCGAAGATCGCGGATTACCCCTTTACGACGCTCGCTCCGAACCTTGGCGTGGTCAACGTCGGCGACGATACGTACACTATCGCGGACGTGCCCGGCCTGATCCCTGGCGCGAGCCAGGGCAAGGGCCTGGGTCTGGACTTCCTGCGCCACATCGAGCGCACCGCGGTGCTCGCGCACATCGTGGACGTGGCCACGATGGAGCCGGGGCGCGATCCGATCTCTGACATTGAGGCGCTCGAGCACGAGCTTGACTCCTACGCCGACCAGCTTGACCTGGACTCTGGTCTCGGTGACCTGCGTGAGCGCCCTCGCATCGTTGTGCTGAACAAGATGGACGTGCCGGAGGCCCGGGAGCTCGCGGAGTTCTTGGAGGACGACATCAAGGAAAAGTTCGGCTGGGATGTATACATGATCTCCACCGCGACCCGCGAGGGCCTTGACCCGCTGAAGTGGGCGCTGTGGAACATCGTGGAGCGTGCCAGGAAGCGTCGCGTGAAAGCCGAGAAGGCAACTCCTACGGAGGTGCTGCGACCGAAGGCGGTTGCGCCAAGGCGCCGTGGGCACGCGCAGGAGGGCGGCATCGAAGTTGTTCCTGACCCGATGTGGCCGGGCGGCTGGCTGGTCACTGGCGAGAAGGCGGAGCGCTGGATTCGCCAGACCGACTTCGAAAACGACGAGGCGGTCGGCTACCTCTCGGACCGCCTGAACAAGGCCGGCGTGGAGGACCAGTTGCGCAAGATCGGCGCGAAGGAGGGTGACACCGTCACCATCGGCGAGATCTCGTTTGATTGGGAGCCATCGCGAGCGGGTGACCCAACCATGGCGGGACGTGGCCAGGACGCCCGACTCTACGACACCACGCGCGCGTCCGCATCGGAGCGCAAGCGCGCGTCCCAGGCGCGCCGCGGCCTTATCGACGAGTTCGATTTCGGCGACGGGGAGACAGCCGACCGGGAACGTTGGCAGGGTTAGCGCTACACTGAGCTGCTATGAACGCAGCAACAACTACGGAGGCGCAGCTTCGCGAGCACATTGCTGGTGCGAAGCGGGTCGTCGTCAAGCTTGGTACCTCCTCACTGGTCAATGAGGATTCCTCGGTGAGCAGGGTCAAGATTGACCGCCTCGTTGATGCGCTGGTGGACCGCATGGATGCGGGCACCGACGTCGTGGTGGTGTCCTCCGGCGCGATCGCGGCGGGCATGAGCCCTCTGGGGCTGCGAACGCGCCCGCGCGACCTTGCGACGAAGCAGTCCGCCGCGGCCGTGGGGCAGGTGCACCTCGCGCAGGAGTGGGGTGCTTCCTTTGCTCGGCATGGCCGCACGGTGGGCCAGGTGCTGCTGACGCAGGCCGATGCCGGCGTGCGGGAGCGCGCGCGGAACGCCCAGCGCACGATCGACAGGCTGCGGCAGCTGGGCACTGTGCCGATCGTGAACGAGAACGACACGGTGGCGACCTCCGAGATGCGCTTCGGCGATAACGACAGGCTCTCGGCGATTGTGGCGACGCTCATCGGAGCCGATGCGCTCGTGTTGCTTTCAGACGTCGACGGCCTCTACGACCGCAACCCGGCCGACCCGAGCGCGCGCTTTGTCTCTGAGGTCCGCACCGGCGCTGACCTCGAGGGCGTCGTGGCCGGTGACGGTGGTGCGCTCGGGACCGGGGGGATGGCGGCGAAGGTGTCGGCGGCGCGGCTCGCAGCCCGCGGCGGAGTGCCAGTGCTGCTGACCAGCGCGACCAAAATCTCGCAGGCGCTGCAGGACGCAAGCTGCGGAACCGTATTCCACACCCGTGAGCAGTCAACGCTTAGGGCATGGAAATTCTGGGCGCTCTACGCCGCGGACGCTGAAGGCGTGCTGCGCCTGGATAAAGGCGCCGTGCAGGCCGTCACCAGTGGGGGCACGAGCTTACTCGCGGTGGGTATCACCGACATCGAGGGGGACTTCCACGCCGGTGACATCGTGGAGATCCTGGGGCCCGATTCGGAAGCCGTCGGGCGCGGCGAGGTTGCGTATGATGCCGCGGAGCTTGCCGGCATGCTGGGCAAGCACACGGATGAGCTGCCGGAAGGGCAGCGCAAACCCGTCGTGCACGCCGACTATTTATCAAATTTCGCCACCCGTCTGTAAATACACGCTAGGTTGGGGTGCATGAAATTTGCATTCTTACCGAAACCTTGGGACGCAGTCGTCGATGACCTGACAGATCACGGCCACACGTTTGTGGACCTCGACGAGTCTCCAGACGTGTTGGTGTTTCGCGGGAATCCGGAAGATTTCCCAGAGGAATTACCGCCGAGCGTGAAGCTTGTGCAGGTGGCGTATGCGGGCGTCGAAAAGCTGGTAGAGGCAGGGGTGCTCGATGTCGATGTGCCGGTGGCTAATGCCGCCGGGATATACGACGACACTGTGGCCGAGGCGGCACTGGCGCTGCTGTTGGGGGTGCTGCACCGGCACAAGGCGGTGACGCCGCAGTGGAACGACAGGCAGCTCAACGAGGAGACGGACTACCTGTTCGACAACAAGAAGGTCGCGGTGATTGGGGCGGGTGGCATCGGTAAGATGCTGATCCGCTTCCTCGAGCCGTTCGGGCCGGAGATTATTGCGGTGAACCGCTCCGGCAACCCGGTGCCGGGGGCCAAACGCACCGTGGCGATGTCCGAGGCGCAGGATGTGTGGTCGAAGGCGGACTACTTCGTGCTCATCGCGCCACTGACGAAGCAGACGCACCACCTCGTCAACGCGGAGGTGCTGCGCGCGATGAAGCCGAACGCGGTGGTGGTCAACGTTGGCCGTGGCCCACTGATTGATACGGAGGCGCTGACCAAGGCCCTGCAGGATGGCACGATTGCTGGCGCTGGCCTGGACGTGACGGACCCTGAGCCGCTGCCGGAGGATCACCCGCTGTGGCAGATGGACCGCTGCCTGATTACCCCGCACACCGCGAACATCCCGCGCTACATGCAAGCGCGCGTGGGTGAACTGACACGCCGAAACTGGGAGGCACTGCAAGAGGGCCGCCCGTTGCCGACGCAGATTGATGTGGAGGAAGGATACTAATGACGACTATCGAAGCTCAGGTACTGCAGTTGGCGAAGGCTGCGAAGCAGGTGGCGCCGGTGATCGCGACGCTACCGACCGTCCGCAAAAACGCTGTGCTGCAGCACGCGGCGCAGGCGCTGGAAGCACGTACTGCGGAGATTCTGCAGGCCAACGCCCGCGACATCGAGGAAGGCCGCGCGGCTGGCATGGACGAAGCGTTGGTAGACAGGCTCGCGCTGGATGAGCAACGCATCGCGGGCATCGCGGACGGACTGCGTCAGGTCGCGAGCCTCCACGACCCAGTTGGGGATGTGGTGCGCGGCGGCACGATGTACAACGGGATCCGGATGCGCCAGGTTCGCGTGCCGCTCGGCGTGATGGGCATGGTCTACGAGGCCCGCCCGAACGTCACGGTCGATGCGTTTGGCCTGGCGCTGAAGTCAGGCAACGTGGCACTGCTGCGTGGTTCGAAGTCGGCGGCGCATTCGAACGCGGCGCTGGTCGCGGTGCTGCAGGACGTGCTGGCGAAGGAGGGGCTGCCAACCGAGGCGGTCCAGCTGCTGCCGAGCGACTCGCACGACTCCGTCACCGCGCTCATCACGGCACGCGGCCTCGTCGATGTGGTCATTCCGCGCGGCAGCGCCCGGCTTATCGACGCCGTCGTTACCCAAGCAACCGTGCCAACCATCGAGACCGGCACTGGCAACTGCCACGTATACGTGGATGCTTCAGCGGACATTCAGCAGGCGACCGACATTGTCGTCAATGGCAAGACGCGCCGGGTGTCGGTGTGCAACGCGACCGAAACGGTGCTGCTTGACGCGGCGTTGCCGGATGCGGACAAGCTGGCCGTCGTAAAGGCACTGCAGGACGCCGACGTGACCGTCCACGGGGACCCGGCAGCACTTGGTGCGTTCGGGGCTTGCGACGTAGTCGAGGCCGACGAGCACGATTGGGCGGAGGAGTACCTTTCGATGGACGTTGCCGTCGGTGTCGTCGACGGCGTTGAGGAGGCCGCGAAGCACATCGCACGCTACTCCTCGGGGCACACGGAAGCCGTGGTCGCCACTGATGCGCGCGTGCTGCAGTACTTCGCGGACCACGTGGATTCGGCAGCCATCATGCTCAATGCCTCGACCGCGTTTACGGATGGCGAGCAATACGGCATGGGTGCAGAGATCGGGATCTCTACCCAGAAACTGCACGCACGTGGACCAATGGCGCTGCCTGAACTGACAAGCACGAAGTGGATCCTGGAGGGCAGCGGGCAGACTCGAAGTTAGGAAAATGGTGTGGGCGGGCTACACTAATGCGCAGTTTCTTCACACCCGGAGTCCAAGGTGTGACTCATCCATAGAGAAGGTGCATAGTGTTCCGCAAAATGCGTACGTTTTTCCGTCGTCGGCTACCCGTGACTGCAGTTGCGTTCGTCGCAGCAGCAGCTGCGGTGGTTACCCCCGTGCTGCCGACGGAGGAAGCGACCGCCCAGCAGCGGTGCCCTTCGGTCGCGGTAATCGCTGCACGCGGCTCCGGTCAGAATAACCAGATTTACCGAACACGCTATGCCGGGGAAGCCCCGTGGACCTCGAATGGTTGGGAGGGGGAGACCATTCGCGCTTTCCTTCGCTATTCGGAGTCGCGCTACCGTGCCACTCACGGCGGGAACTCCCTGATGAAAGACGTGGAAGTCCTCGGTATGGAGCCGCGCTACTACCCAGCGATTTACCCGGATTATGATATCCCTTCCGTTGCAGCACCCGCGACGCTGCTGCAGGCGCTGGGTTTGGCTATCCAGTACGCGGTGCCGTTGTTTACGATGGCGCGACAGGCTGGCACGGACTTTATGGACTCCGTCAACATTGGTCGTACTGGCGTGATGGCGCTGGTGAACGACTACGAACGCGCGAGCGGGTGCCATCCGAAGTACGTGCTGTCCGGTTACTCACAGGGCGCGATGATCCTGCTGGAGCACGAGCGTGAGCTGGCACGCCGCGGCAAGCTGGCGGGCGTTGTCTACTTTGGCAACCCGATGACTGCTGCGCGTGATGCTGGCACTGTGGGCGTGACAAACGGTGGTGCAGGCGGCATGCTTGGCTTCCTGCCGTTTAACACCCGCACCGCGGGTGCGACCCGCAACAAGGTCAACTACTGCTTGCCGCTGGACGCAGTGTGCGATCTTTCCGTCCAGGTCCTGCGGGCCGCTGCCCCGACGGGCGGTACCCACGGCCAGTACTTCCTGCGGTGGAACCGTTGGGATGACCAGGTGGCAGACTCTTTTGGTCGCTTTGTTGATCAGGTTCGGTACCGCTAAGAGTTGACGGAAGGACAAGGATACAGTCATGGTTTCGTGGAAGCGGGCAGCGTGTAGCGCTCTTGTAACAGCGACGCTGTTGACCAGTGGGGTGTCGGTTGCGCAGGCTCAGGAGACTGAAGCAGGCGTGGCGGTGCCGACGCCCTCACGCGGGGTATACATCCAGTCGCAGAAGTGCCAGTTCCGGACGGATGGCAAGGGCAACGTACTTGTCGACGCCAACGGGCAGCGCATCCCAGTGCTTGACGAGCATGGCAAGCCGGTGTGTGAAGACCTCAACGCCAGCTCGATGTCATCGAAGAAGCAGCGCCCAGATTCATCCGCAGAAGGCAAGGAGAAGCTGCCGTGGTGGGGCATCCTGCTCATTGTGCTTGGCTCAATTGTTGGCGTGGGGCTTACAGCGTTCTGGCTCGCTTTCGAGCAGGCGAACGTCTGGATCGGGTAAGCACGTGGCAGAGGCCGTAGCAGCATCATTGCGCGACGCCCGACGAGTGGGCGTCATGGGCGGTACTTTCGACCCGATCCACAACGGCCACCTCGTGGCCGCGAGCGAGGTCGCCGACCGTTTTGACCTCGACGAGGTCGTGTTTGTGCCGACGGGTCAGCCCTGGCAGAAAGCGGATCGGCAGATCACCGACTCTGAAGATCGCTACCTCATGACGGTCATCGCGACTGCCTCGAATCCGAGGTTCTCGGTCTCTCGGGTAGACATTGACAGGGAGGGACCGACCTACACCCTGGACACGCTGCGGGATTTGCGCGCCCTGTTGCCGCAGGCGGAACTGTTCTTTATCACGGGTGCGGATGCGTTGGCGTCGATAATGTCGTGGCGCGACTGGGACCTGATGTTTGACCTGGCGCAGTTTGTCGGCGTGACGCGCCCCGGCTACGAGCTGAGCGAATCCTTCCTGCCCGAAGACGTGCAGGAGCAGGTGCATTTGATTGAGATTCCTGCGATGGCGATCTCGTCCACGGGGTGCCGCGAGCGCGCCAAAGAAGGCCGCCCGGTGTGGTACCTGGTGCCAGATGGCGTGGTGCAGTACATTGCGAAAAACGACCTATATCGTTCAAGTGGCGAACAGCGCCCTTAGCGTGGGACAATAGGCGCGTTACTGCTATTTTTCATTACTGACGAAGGACTGAGTACTTGACTGCTCTGCAGATCTCTCTTGATCAGGCCGCGATCGCCGCGAAGGCCGCCGACGAGAAGCTCGGCGAGAACATCGGCGTCATCGATGTGTCGAACGTGATCGGCATTACCGATATTTTTGTGATTGTCTCCGCGGACAACGAACGCAAGGTAAACGCGATCGTCCAGGAGATTGAGGACGACATGACCGACGCCGGCTTCGAGCCGAAGCGCCGCGAGGGCGTTCGCGAAAACCGCTGGGTGCTGCTGGATTACGGCAACATCGTGGTGCACGTGCAGCGCAGCCCGGAGCGCGACTTCTACGGCCTGGACCGCCTGTACGCAGACTGCCCGGCAATTAGCGTGGAGGGCCTGCCAGCCTACGAGCGCCCGGGTGCGTTTGCTGACGGCGAGAGTGTGCGTTCGGCGCAGCAGATTGAAGACCTTCCGCTGGCAGGCGATGCCCCTGAGGACGAGGACGAGTTCTAACACCATGGCGCGACGACTCATCTTGCTGCGACACGGCCAAACCACGTATAACGCCACGTCGAGGATGCAGGGGCAACTCGACACGGAGTTGTCGGAAGAGGGGAGGCAGCAGGCGCGAAACATTGCGCCGGTGTTGACAGAAATGGGCGTCGCCAAGATTGTGGCTTCGGACCTGAGCAGGGCTGCAGTCACGGCACAGATCGTCGCGGAGCACCTCGAGCTGCCGGTGACCTATGATGCGCGCCTGCGCGAGACGCACCTCGGGCAGTGGCAGGGCAAGACACACGCCGAGGTCGATGGTGCCGACGGCAGCGTTCGCGCCCACTGGCGCAATACCCCAACGTGGGCGCCGCCGGAAGGCGAGAGCCGGATTGACGTCGCGCAACGGGCACGCCCGGTTGTTGACGAGTTGATGGAGCACTTCGACGGGTGGGATGACGCGGCGGTGCTGCTTGTCGCCCACGGGGGTACGATCGCGGCGCTGACGTCGAGCCTGCTGGACCTGGAGATTTCGCAGTACCCGATGATGAAGAGCCTGCGTAACGCGAACTTTGCGCAGCTGCAGGCGTTGCCGCGCTACGGCGAGCCGGACACTGGCGTGCAGTGGTACCTCGAGGCGTGGAACCAGGGGTTGACGGTCTAGATGGCGGTACGGGTTGTTGTTGATTCCTCGGCGGGCTTGCCAGCTGATATTGCCAGTGAGCTCGACATTACGGTGCTCCCGCTGCACGTCATGGAACAGTCTGAGGACGACGAGGTGTCGACGAGCGGGCTGTCGGCCTTGGAACTCGCAGCGGCTTACGGGCGTCAGCTCGAGCGCTCTGGGGACGATGGCGTGGTAGCCCTACACCTGTCGAAGCACTTTTCTTCCACCTGGTCCGCGGCGGTTTCTGCTTCGGGGGTGTTTCCGGGGAACGTGCGGGTGCTCGACACCAGTACCGTTGGTATGGCGGTCGGGGCGGCAGCGATGGCGGCGGCGACCGTCGCGCGCGAGGGGGCGAGCCTCGACGAGGTAGAAGCGATGGCGTCCTCCACGCTGAAGCGCTCGGAGACGTGGTGCTACCTGCACCAGCTGGACTGGCTGCGCAAGTCTGGCAGGATTTCCACGGGGACTGCGGTGTTGTCGGCGGCGTTGCTGGCAACGAAGCCGATTCTGCGGATGCACAACGGCAAGCTCGAGTTAGCAGGCAAGACTCGCACCCAGACGAAGGCGTTTTCCAAGCTCACGGAGCTTGTTTTGGAGCGTGCGGATTCCCAGCCGGTGTTTGCTGCGGTGCAGCATGCGGACGCGGAAGAGTCCGCGCAGCAGCTGGCGGGCATGCTTGATGAGGTGCTGCCGCGGCACTCACGAGTGCTGGTGGAGCCAATGGTCGATGTGCTTGCCGCGCACACCGGGCCCGGCGCGATCGGGCTGTCGGTCGTGTTTGGTTCACGCACGTAGCGGCGCTGTCAAGGGGGTTGGCTGCGACTGTGGAGAAGTAGCCTGCACGGGGTGTGCGGTTTGGGGGTTGTCCACAGCGGGTTTGCTTGGTCTGTTGGGGCGAGGACACCGGTTTTAGCCTGTGGTTATGCAGGTCAGTGAACGGATTCAAGAGCTTACGCGCCCGACTGGTGAAGAGGCGCTGCTGCAGGTGAAGTACCCGACTCCTCGCGTGCACGTTCCGGTGAAGCCGGCGGCCGCGGTGATGGGGGTTGTGATGAGCCTACTGGTGCTGTGGGCGGTGGTGCAGGTCCGCGGCCCGGACGTGGCGGAGGAGGACGCGCCTGTTTGGGAGAACGTTGCTACTGCGACCGATGTGCCGGAGCGCGTGGTGGTTGCGGTGGTGGGGGAGGTGGCAAATCCTGGGCTGGTGACGCTGAACCAGGGTTCCCGCGTGGCGGATGCGCTGGATATTGCGCAGCCGCTCGACCACGCGGACTTGCTGCAGTTGAACCTCGCTCAAGTGCTTGTCGACGGCCAACAGCTCCACGTCGTCGCAATCGGTGAAGGGCCCGCCGCACCGACTGGGGATGGCGCACCTGCGGGGGCGAGCGGCCAGCTTTCACTCAACGGGGCGTCGGCCGCGGAGCTGGTCACGCTGCCCGGGGTGGGGGAGGCGACCGCGGCGGCGATTATCGCGCACAGGGAGGCGAACGGCCCGTTCCAGAAGGTCGAGGATCTGATGCAGGTCAAGGGGATCGGCCCTGCGAAGTTTGAGGCGATTGCGCCGCTGGTGGGGCTGTAAGCGGTGCAGGAGCTTCGGCTGGTGCCCACAGCGCTGTGCGTCTGGATAGCGACGATCATGACTGTTGCCCTCGCGCCGTGGGCCGGGTTCGCGGTAGTTGCCGCAGTGGTAGCGCTGTGCGGGTGTGCGCGTGCGGTGGGCCAGGCGGTGCTGGTCGGTTCCGGTGGCGTGGCGACCGTCGTGGTGGCCTGGGTCCGCATCACGGTGGCGCGGGCGGGGACGCTGCGCCTGCCGGTGGAGGCCACCGTGACCGCTGCCCCAAAGGAGCTTGCCGCTGGCGGGATGCTGGTACGCGTGCGCGCCGGGAGCGGTGGCGCGGAGCTGCCGGTGTTCGTCCGCGGCGGCGTCCCCGATGGGGTGGTCAGTGGTGCGACGGTGCGGGTGGACGGCACCGTGTCGGAGTCTTCGCGGGCGGGCGTGAACCCGTGGGCGGTAAATGGCACGGTCGAGCCGTTGGCCGGGCCGACGGGGGCAACCGGGTGGGCGCAGCACGTGCGGGCGACGTTCGCCGATGCGGTGCGCGAGCACGTCGGGGAACACTCGCAGGGCCTCATCCCGGGCATGGTGCTGGGCGATACCTCGATGCAGGGGGCGTCGGAGCAGCAGGCGTACATCGCTACCGGGCTATCGCACCTCTCGGCGGTATCGGGTTCGAACGTTGCCATCGTGACGACGTTCGCCGTGGTAGTAGCTGCAGCGCTGCGCATCGGGCTCTATGGCAGGCTCGTTGCAGCGGGTGCTGCGTTGGCGGTTTTCGCCTTGCTCGTTGGGCCGGAGCCGAGCGTGCTGCGGGCATCGGTGATGGGGCTGGTGGGGCTCGTCGCGGTCGTCTCATCGAGCCAGACGGAGGTCATTCACGCGTTGTGCCTGGCGGTGATTGCGCTCATTTTCTTCGATACCGACCTGGCGCTGCACTACGGGTTTGCGCTGTCGGTGGCTGCGACCGTCGGCATCGTGGTGCTCTTCCCGCTGTTCTACAGGGCGCTCGCACCGACGGCGTTGCCGGACATCCTCGTGCGCGCCGTCGCGGTCGCCATCGCCGCTGACGTTGCGACGATGCCGCTCGTGGCCGCGATGGCGGGCCAGGTCTCGCTGGTCTCTGTTGGCGCGAACGTGCTGGTGGCTCCCGTCACGCCCCTGGTGACGGTGCTCGGGCTGTGCGCGGTGATGCTGGCGGTGCTGCCGGGAGGTCTTGAGGCGATCGTGCTGTGGTTGATCTCCCCGCTGACCTGGTGGGTCCACACCGTGGCTGAACGTGGAGCGGCGCTGCCCGCCGCGACCGTCGCTGCGAATCCGGTGACGGTGCTCATCGGCTACGGGTGGGTGGTCGCCGTGCTGTTGCTTGTGCCGTGGCGCCGCCGGACACTGGCGCTGTGCCTGACCTGCGTGGTGGTAGCAAGCGCTTGTATCGCGTGGCCACGAGGCACCGTTGTGGATCCCGCGACGCTCCGCAGCCACGTCGTGGCCACCAAAGACGACATCCTCCCCGTCCCGTCAGGCACCGAGCTCGTCGTGGTACTCGAGGAAGGCAGCGCACCCAAGCGCCCGGCAGCAACCCCGGACGGCATCCCCGTCATCTTCCCCAACCGGGGAGCGGTGCCCGTCCTCTACGCAGATGGGAGGCAACAGCTACGCTAAGAAGCATGCTCAACCCAGTGCACCTGGTCCTCGGGGAAGACGAGTTCCTCGCCGAACGCGCCACCAAAGCCATCATTGCTCAGCTCAGCCCAGCTGCGGAGCGCACCACCCTGCGCGCAGGCGACGTCACCGAAGGCGAACTTGCCATGGCGACCAGCCCGTCACTGTTCGCCGAGGAACGCATCGTACTGATCAAAAACACCGAGCTGGCAGGCAAGGAACCGCTCGAGATCCTGCTGCGCGCCTGCGTGGACCCGGCGCCAGGTATGACGCTGATCATCGAGCACTCCGGAGGTGGGCGTCAAAAAGCCTATGTGAAGAAGTTCGAAAAGATCGCCGAGGTCCACCGCGCGAACCCGCTGCGCGACCGCGACCGGCACTCGTGGCTCACCCAGGAGTTTAGGCGCTACGGGCAGCGCCCAACCCCGGACACTGTCGCTGCGCTGCTCGAATCCGTCGGCTCTGACCTGCGGGAACTCGCCAGTGCGGTGAGCCAGCTCGTGGCGGACACCGACGGGGAAGTCGACGTAAACGCTGTGCGCAACTACTACACGGGCGTGGCGGAAGTCGCGGGCTTCGACATCGCGGAGCAGGCCATCGCCGGGCGCGCCGACCGCGCGCTCGCCTCCACACGCCGGGCACTGCAGCTCGGCACGAGTCCGGTGGCGATCGCGGCGGCGCTCGCGCACAAGGTCGGGGACATCGCCAAGCTGTACGGGGTGCGGGGTAACCCGGACCAGCTCGCGCGAACGGTCGGGATGCACCCCTTTGTGGTGAAGAAGACCATGAACGTTGCGCGCCAGTGGTCGGGTGATGCGGTGTCGCAAGCCGTCATCATCGTCGCTGAGCTGGAGTCTACGGTGAAGGGCAATGGCGGGGAGCCGGAGTACGCGGTGGAAGAAGCAGTCCGCAGGATTGCCCAACTCGCGTGATAGCGTAAGAAAACTATGACGCAGCAACCAAACGAGATCCCCGAAGACGTCCAAGCCTTCGCCGCCCGCCTCTTCCAGATGGCGCGTGACGGCGAGGCAACCCTGCTCGATTACGTTGACCAGGGCGTCGACGTCAATCTGGCGAACCAGGACGGAAACTCGTTGTTGATGCTCGCCAGCTACTCCGGGCACCTCGCCCTGACCGAAGGGCTCATCGCGCGCGGCGCAGACGTCAACGCGCTGAACGCGCGCGGGCAAAGCCCGCTGGCAGGGACGATCTTCAAGAAGGAAGACGACATCGCCCGTGCACTTATCAACGCGGGTGCCGACGCCACCATCGGCACTCCGAGTGCCATCGACACGGCGAGCATGTTCGGCCGTGAGGACCTCATCGACCTGCTCAAGGGCACGCAGCGTTGATCGCGCCGGCAGATCTCGCGGTCATTGTCGGTCTGAACTTGGTTGGTGCGGCCGCCCCGGGGCCCGACGTCATCCTGGTGACCCGTACCGCGACGCGCTCGCGGCCGCACGCGTGGGCAACGACGTGCGGAATCCAGCTGGGTGTGCTGTGGTGGTGCTCGCTGACCGTGTTCGGTGCGGCGGCGCTGCTGACCGCCGTGCCGCGCGCGCTGCAGGTAGTGCAGGTGATCGGCGGAGCGTATCTGGTATGGATGGGTATCAACGCGGTGCGCCAGGGTTGGCGCGACCGGCGCAACCCACCGCTTTCCCTCGAGGAAGCAGAGCAGAGGCTCGGTAGCCTGCGAGCCAGCTTTGTTCGGGGACTTTCGACGAACCTGGCGAACCCGAAAATCGTGCTGGCGTTGTCCGCCATGATTGCGCCACTGCTGCCAGCCAGTCCGTCGTGGGCAACGCAGATTGTGGTGATCCTGTCGCTGTGGGCCAGCTCGTTCATCCTGTTCGGCGTGCTCACGCAGGTGGTGTCTACGAACCGGGTGCGGCGCAAATTACTAGCCGCCGGGCCCGCAATCGATATGGGCTCCGGCGGCTTCTTCTGCGTTGTTGGCGCGCTCCTCGTGGTGCGTGGTCTGCTTAGCGCAGGCTGAGCAGGAAGTCCACGGTGGCGGTACTTGCAGATGGATCCGTGAACCACGTGTGGCCGCCACCTTCGACGCGCTGCAGCTCAGTTCGGGCGCCACAGGCAGGGCTCAACGTGGTGACGTTGCCCAGGCGGGTCTCGGTGGCGGAGCCCGCGATGCAGCCGTTCTTGTCCATGAACAGGTTGAACACGTCGTTGACGGAACGGAACGGCTTGCCGTGGCGGGTGCCGCCGTCGTAGCCGACGACGTTGTCGTTGGTGCCGTGCATGATGAGCGTCGGCACGGAACCGCTCTTGCAGCCCTCGACGGTCGGGTTGTAATAGGCGCCCGCCACAGAGGCGATACCGTTGACAATCTCAGGGGCGTGGCAGGCAAGCGAGGCCACCATGCCACCGCCGTTGGAAAGTCCGACGGCGCTCACGCGGTTGCGGTCGGCGCCGAAGTTCTCGACGAGGTCGTCGATAATCGCGCGGGTGTATGCAATGTCCTCGCGCGTCGACGTACGTGCGTACGGTGCACCCGCCCAAGCCTGGGACTCGCCCTCGGCGTAGACGACGATGGCGCGGCCCGCAGCAGCGGACTCGAGGTGGGCGTAGCCCTGCATCTGGTCGGCGGTGTGCTGCCACCCGCCGTAGCCGATGATGACGGGGTAGGACTTTCCTTCCTCATAGCCCGAAGGCAACACCACATTGTAGGAGCGCGACAGGCCATCAGCGTTGACGGTGCGGCGCTCCTGGGAACCGCGGCGGCCCGGCTCGTGCGAGGAGCCGATCGTGCCGGTGACCGGGCCCAAAATCACAATGGCCGCGACAAGGCCGACGAGCAGCGCCAGCCGGTCCAGCCGAATGTTTTGCGGGTTCAACATCTTCTGGAGCTGACGCAAGTCAGGCATCTGCTGCGCCTGAGCGGTAGGGGTGACGGCGGACTGCTCAGGGGCCACCGCTACGGCGCCCAACGTCAGAGTTGTAGCTGTTACTGCTGCGCAAAGCGCACGACGATAGTTCTTCACAAATTCAGTATCGTAGAGCAGATCCAGCAATGTTACGAATGCAAAAAATCCTGCGCACCGGACGGAGCCGGGGCACAGGATTGCTCTACGCGAAAAACTTAAGCCATCTTGTTCAGAGCGCGAGCCATGTTCGACTTCTTGTTCGCCGCGTTGTTGCGGTGGAACACGCCCTTGGACACAGCCTTGTCCAGCTTGCGGGAAGCGAAACGCAGCTGCTTCTCAGCGGCAGCCTTGTCGCCGGACTCAACAGCCTCACGGAACTTACGGATCTCCGTGCGGACAGCGGAACGGACGGACTTGTTGCGAACGCGACGCTTCTCGTTGGTGAGAACGCGCTTCTTCTGCTGCTTGATGTTAGCCATAATGTGCACCTCTTAAATAAGTTGGTATCGATTGCAATGTCGAAGATTCGGCAACGGGCTGTTACTGCGTAATGCTTTGAACTTGACGCGAACCCAAGGTCCTGCCCGCGTAGATCACGCACCCGAAACCGGATACAAACAACTCGACTAAGATACCCCACCACGAGAAACGGGGCAAGTGGCAGGCTTACTAGGTCCAGTGGTAGGTGTCGCGCAGCCGGTTCGCCACGCGATCGAAGCGCCGAGCGGGGAGGGTGGCGCCTCGCCGGTGGATACTTGCCTCCGGCACGACAAGCAGCAGGTCCAGGCGCAGCCAGCCGGGCTGGCCGGAGGCGTCCCAGTCCCCGGTGCCGATGCCGAGCCACTCCTCAGTGGCGGACGCAGGGTCCGACACCGGCTCCTCGCCGCAGTGGATGAGCAGGGCGAGAACATCGTGGTGGTCGCGTCCGACGACGAGCATCGCGCGTTCCTCCGGGGGAGTCGACGGCACGAGCGCCCACACGACCTCGCCGGGCTCGGCGTTGCCATCCATGTCCGGACCGTAATACAGGTTCCGGGCGTGCTGTTCCGTAGGTTGGACGTCGATACGCGTGGCGGTGGTGCGGGTCTTGGTGTCGGGGGTGAGCCCGAGGCGCTCGTTGAGCAGCGCGAGCCCCTCCTCGAGGGAGGCACGCCGTTGCTGTTGAAGCTTGCGCCAGAAAACCATGGTGCAAACTTTAAGTGTTTTGCCTGGCCTGGGCAAGGTTGTGTTTCGAAATGGGGCACTGCGAGGTAGAGTGGCACAATTATGGCTGCCCAAAAACGAAATTTCGCGGAAACCACGTTCACGGACCCGGAGCGGATCCGGAACTTCTGCATTATTGCCCACATTGACCACGGAAAATCCACGCTCGCGGACCGCATTTTGCAGCTGTCTGATGTCGTCGAGGCCCGTGAGATGCGTGATCAGTACCTGGACAATATGGATATTGAACGCGAGCGCGGCATTACTATTAAGGCCCAGAACGTGCGCCTGCCATGGACACCGCGCTCCGGCGAGTACGAGGGCCAGGAGATGGTCCTGCAGATGATTGACACGCCGGGCCACGTCGACTTCTCCTACGAGGTCTCGCGCGCACTCGAGGCGTGTGAGGGCGCAATCTTGCTTGTCGACGCCGCCCAGGGCATCGAAGCCCAGACCCTAGCGAATCTGTACATGGCCATGGACAATGACCTGGAAATCATCCCGGTCCTCAACAAAATCGACCTACCGGCAGCCGACCCGGAGAAGTATGCGCTGGAGATCGCCAACATTATCGGCTGCGAGCCGGAGGACGTGCTGCGCGTATCCGGCAAGACAGGTGAGGGCGTCCCGGAGCTTCTGGATAAGGTGGTCGAACTAATCCCGGCACCATCGTCAGACTTCGATGCCGATGCGCCGGCCCGCGCCTTGATCTTCGACTCCGTCTACGACACGTACCGGGGCGTCGTTACTTACATCCGCATGATGGACGGCAAGCTGCTGCCGAACCAGCAGGTGCAGATGATGAATACCGGCGTGCGCCACGAGATCCTCGAGATCGGCGTGGTCTCTCCAACCATGAAGAAGACAAAGGGGCTCGGCCCCGGCGAGGTCGGTTACCTGATCACCGGCGTGAAGGATGTGCGCGAAACCCGCGTCGGCGACACCGTGACCTGGGCTAACAAGGGCGCAGAGGAGCCACTCGACGGCTTCGAAGAGGTCAAGCCGATGGTGTACTCGGGCCTGTTCCCGGTCTCGCAGGAGGACTTCCCGGCGCTGCGCGAATCGCTGGAGAAGCTGCAGCTTAACGACGCCTCCCTGACCTGGGAGCCAGAGACCTCCGTGGCGCTGGGCTTCGGTTTCCGCTGTGGTTTCCTGGGGCTGCTCCACATGGAGATCACCCGCGACCGCCTCGAGCGCGAGTTCGACCTGGACCTGATTTCCACCGCGCCGTCGGTCACCTACCGCGTGATCGCCGAGGACGGTTCGGAGCAGATGGTGCACAACCCATCCGACTGGCCAGGTGGCAAGCTGCAGGCGGTGTATGAGCCGATCGTCAACATGACAATCATCGTCCCGCAGGAGTTCGTCGGCACCACGATGGAGCTGTGCCAGTCGAAGCGCGGCACCATGAAGAACATGGAGTACCTCTCGGAGGACCGCGTCGAGCTGCGCTACTACATGCCGCTCGGCGAGATCATCTTCGACTTCTTCGACATGCTCAAGTCCCGCACCAAGGGCTACGCCTCCCTGAACTATGAGGACGCCGGCGAGCAGGAAGCGGACCTGGTCAAGGTGGACATCCTGCTGCAGGGTGACCCCGTGGACGCGTTCTCCGCGATCGTGCACAAGGACTCCGCGCAGTGGTACGGCAACAAGATGACCAAGAAGCTCAAGGAGCTCATCCCACGCCAGCAGTTCGAGGTCCCCGTGCAGGCGGCGATTGGTTCGAAGATCATCTCGCGTGAAAACATCCGTGCGCTGCGCAAGGACGTGTTGTCCAAGTGCTATGGCGGCGACATTTCGCGTAAGCGCAAGCTGCTGGAGAAGCAGAAGGCCGGTAAGAAGCGTATGAAGGCGATCGGCTCGGTCACCGTGCCGCAGGAGGCGTTCGTCGCGGCGCTGTCGACCGACGAGGCGTAGCCCCTCAGCGCCGAGTGTGGTGGAAATCACCACGCAATTTACGGTCTATATTCTTTGTGAGGCATCCACCGCGCGAGTGCGTGGTGGATGTTTTTGTGACCTTGAAGTTTCGTTAGTGTGCGGCGCCTGTTTGTGACCAGGCGCTGAAAATGTACTGAATGGGCCAAGGTGTGACAGCTCGTAAACGTGCAGGCAGGAGAATTGTCTACCGTGTTTCATATGTTTTTGTCGGGCTAATTAGGATGCGTGTTTTCGGGAAACTTTGAAGTAGCATCAGGGCGATTTTATTGCCTCCGAAAGGACACCCCTCATGCGAAACTTTGGAGCGTCCCGCGCCGCCCGCCGACGTGCGCTGATCGCCGGAACCATCATCTGCTCACTCGCGCTTAACGACGCGCCCGCTCTCGCGGCGGACCCGCACCCCGCTGTAGAGCAGGCACAATCTGAAAATGACGCCATCGCCGCCGGCCGCGTCACCTCGTTGGAGCAGATCGAGCAGCAGCAGGTGCAGGGAGTCGTGCAGGGCCGCGCAGTGCTGGCTACGGACGCCTACTCGCTGAATGCACAACAGCAGGGACTTGGAAACGGCTACACCGTCTACCTGCAGTGGATGGACAACACGTCCCCGGCGTCGCCAGTGTTCACTGCGAGCACCCACACACTTGCCGACGGCACCCCTCCGGGAGAAGGCTACTTCGTCTTCGACAACCTCGACTGGGTCGACTCCGAAGGCGCCCTGCACCGCTTCGCCCCGGAATCTGGAGGCAAACGGACCCGCTACAAGCTGTGGCTGCGCCCCAACCAGCAAGGCCCCGCTGGCAACACCCTGGTCACGCTGCGCCAGGGACCAGGTTCCGGTGTCGGATTCATGAGCCCCGACACCGACGAATTACTCGGCGCCAAAGTCATCGAAGGCTCCGCACTGACGCACGCCCACATCTACGCCTCCGAACAACCCTCCACCGCCGACGCCCCCTTCGCGTTCGCCCGCCCGCGCGCTGAGTGGCAACTCGACGAGCACGGCCCCGCCGGAGATCGACCACAGTACTCAGTCTCCGGCGCGGTGTACTGGTCCAGTATCAACCAGGAAGACGGATTCCCGCGCAAAACCGAAGGCCAAGATGGCGACGGCCACTACGTGGTGATGAGCCGGTTGAGCGAAGAGGGCGTCGAAAAGCTCAGCGAGGCCACCGGCGACATCGCAGACCCTGCCGAGCTTTCCCGCGCACAAGCCGCATACCTGCGCGAACACCCCGAAGCGATCGCTGAAACCGTGATGGCCAAGGTCGAGCACGGCCACTACACCGTGCGATTCAGCGGCCGCGTAACCGAAGACTCGCTGTACGGCTTCGTCGTCGCAGGCTCGAAGCACTCTGGGCCAACGCAGCAGGTGCTCCCGGCGTACTCGGGATGGTCCGTGCCGATGTTTGGCCCCGCCGGCGAACACTCCGTACTCCCCGCAGCCCAGTACCGCGCGGAAGGCATCTTCGCCGCCGACGGCGTCCACTTCGCCCTCGTCCCCGACGCCTCCGACCCCCGCCTCCACCTCAGCGCCTCCACCGGCCTGCACCGCGCCGCGCCTGGAGCCGACGTGCACCCCTTCGTAGAAATGGTTTCCGCACTTGGCCAGTCCGCCGACATCGAGTGGACCAACGCACGAGGCGAAATCGTCGGCGCCTGCAACGACGACAACCTCAACACCTGCACCTTCACCGTCCCCGATGACACCCCCGACGGCGCCACCTTCCAGGGTCGATTGATGCTCGAGTCCCAAATTGTGGACTCCGCGCAATTCTCAGTCAGCGCCAAACCACTCGCCGAGGACTACCAGCCGGAATGGCAACCAATCACCGTCGAGGCAGGGAAGCGCACCACGGCGCCGTCACCCACACTCGCCCCCACAAGTCGTCCCGCGCCTGACGACATCAGCTTCGCCCGCGACGCCCACACACAAGATTGGGTCACCGTATCCTCCGACGGTTCCCTCACTGTCGCACCGCCCGCCGGGACAAAGGCCGGGCGCCACGACGTCCCGGTTTTGGTTACCTACCCGGACCAGTCCACCGAGACGGTTACTGTCGCTGTGACAGTGTCCGCAGCTGAGGCTGAGGCCACGCCGTCGAGTTCGGCGCCGAGTGTGGTGCCGAGTGTAGCGCCTAGTTCGACGTCTACTCCGAAGTCGAAGCCGTCCGCGCCGCGGACAACTACGTCTGCTCCGTCGAGTGCTGAAAGTTCCACGCCGCGGACAACCGCGAAGCCGAAGCCTTCAACTGCAACGTCTGCTCCGAAGACCTCTCCGCGGACAACCGCAACCACCAAGCCGTCCGCCCCGCGGACAACCGCAACCACCAAGCCGTCCGCCCCGCGGACAACCGCAACGACGAAACCGTCCGCGCCGCGGACAACCGCGAAGCCGAAACCGTCAGCCACGACGTCTGCTCCGAAGTCCACGCCGCGGACAACCGCAACGACGAAACCGTCCGCGCCGCGGACAACCACGACCACGACCACGAAACCGTCGGCTACGAGGCCGGCACCGAAGTCCACGCCGCGGACAACTAGGCCTGCTTCGTCGAGTGCTGAAAGTTCCGCGCCGCGGACAACCACGACCACCAAGCCGTCCGTCCCGCGGACAACCACGACCACGAAACCGTCGGCTACGAGGCCGGCTCCGAAGTCCACGCCGCGGACAACCGCAACGACCAAACCGTCTGCCCCGCGGACAACCACGACCACGAAACCGTCGGCTACGAGGCCGGCTCCGAAGTCCACGCCGTGGACAACCGCAACGACCAAACCGTCCGCCCCGCGGACAACTAGGCCTGCTCCGTCGAGCGCTGAAAGTTCCGCCCCGCGGACAACCGCGACCACGAAACCGTCCGCCCCGCGGACAACGAAGGCACCGACTTTGGATGCCCTCGTTGAGGGGGTGACAGAGCTCCGAGGTGGCGCTGACCATGCGGGGCAGAGGCTAACAGTGTCGGTAACAGGTCAGGGCGAGTCGGCTGTGCAGGCGAACAACAAAAAGAGGTGGAGTCTCCGGTTGTCGCGGCCGTTGCGTGCGGGGGACGTCGTGAAGGTTCGTGATGCTGCCGGCAACGAAACGAAAATGACTGTTCAAGCGAAACCGACGGCAGCACCTACGCCAGGCTCCTCGACGGGCAGCATCGTTGGTATCGTGCTCGGAATCTTGGCGGTGTTGATCGGTGGTGCTGTCGCGTTCGGGCTGCACACGGGTATGTTGAAGCTGCCCGGGGTGCTGCATCGATGAGGTGAGGCTCGGCCGTAAAACCTAAAAGGTAGTAACAGGATGGTAGTAATCCCTTTTTCGGGGTCCAAAATCCGGATTACTACAATCCTGTTACTCCCATTTGCGCAAAGGGCGCTGATGAGCCGAGCTGGTCGGCGCCCAACTAGTCCTTCTTGGACTCAGAATCAGAACCGGAGTCCTCGGCCTCGTAGCCGTCGGCCCACGTGCCGGTTTCGTAGTCGTAGCCGACGTTTTCGCCGTCTTCGTTGGTGCGCTGGTACCAGTCGGTGACGTGGGCGGCGGTGGAGTCGAAGTCGGCGCCGGCGCCTTTGCCTTCGTCGGCTTGGTTGACGGTGAGTTCGAAGTCGTCGCCGTACTCTTCGAGGCCCTTGATGACGGCGGCGCGCATCGCGGAGCGCGCGTAGGTGTTGCGGATCGCGAGTGGGTCGGTGGAGAGATCCCGCAGGAAGGCGATGCCGATGAAGATCAGGATGACGGAGAAGGGCAGCGCGGAGAGAATAGTCAGGGACTGTAGGCCGGACAGCGCGTCTTCGCCGCCGGTCAGGAGCATGACGACGGCGATGCCCATCATGCATGCGCCCCAGAACAACACGATGAGCTTCTTCGGTGCCGGGTCGCCCTTGGAGGACATGGTGCCCATGACGACGGAGGCGGAGTCGGCTGAGGTGATGAAGAAGATCGAGAGGATGACGATCAGGAGCACCGAGGTGATGCTGTACAGCGGTAGCTGCTCAAACATGGCGTAGAGGACGCTTTCGGTGGAGCTGGTGCCGTCAAAACCTGGGATGTTATCCCGGTTGAAGGAGATGGTGGTGCCACCGAAGATGGTGAACGCGAGGATGAGCACGGTCGTCGGTACGACGATGGTGACGATGACGAACTGGCGCAGCGTGCGGCCGCGGGAGATGCGGGCGATGAACATGCCGACGAACGGGGTCCACGCGATCCACCATGCCCAGTAGAAGGCAGTCCAGGCCGACTGGAAGTCGAGGGTTTCCGTGCCCCAGGTCAGCGAACGGGACGCCATATCCATGTACTTGTCGACGTACGCGATGGTGCCGGACGGGATCAGGTTCGTGAGGAACAGGGTCGGGCCGGTGACGAACACGAAGAAGATCGCGCCGAGCGTCAGGGTGATGTTGATGTTGGAGAGGATGCGCACGCCCTTGGACACGCCGGAGACGGCGGAGATCATGAAGCCAGTGGACAGCAGCATGACGATGGCGATGAGCACGCCGGTGGATACTTCGATGCCGCCAACGATGGAAACGCCTTCGGTGATTTGCAGCGCGGCAATGCCGAGGGAGGCTGCGGTGCCGAAGAGGGTGGCGACGATCGCGAGGATGTCGACGATCTTCCCGGTCCACGCAGCGCCGCCCTTGGTCAGCGGGTTGAAGATGGAGGAAAGGAGGGAGACGCGGCCGCGTCGATAGGTGGAGTAGGCGAGTGCGCCGCCGACGAGCGCGTACGCGGACCACGGCGAAACGCCCCAGTGGAAGTGGGACTGCGCCATCGCTTGGTGTAGGGCTTCGGGGGTTTCGGCGTCGACAGTCAGCGGTGGTGGGGTGATGTAGTGGGTGAGCGGTTCGGAGGGGCCGAAGAAGAAGATGCCGACGCCAATACCTGCGGCGAACATCATGGCGATCCACGAGAAGAAGGAGTACTCCGGCTCCTCGTCGTCCTTGCCGAGCTTGATGGTGCCGAAGCGTGAGAACGCGATGACGAGCATCAGGACGACGCAGCCGGACATGATGATGTTAAACAGCCAGCCGAAGTTGTACATGCCCCAGTTCAGTGCGTTGCCGGCGACTTCGCCGACGGTGTCTGGGGCGCTGATGCCCCAAATGATGAACGCGACGATGAGCACCGCTGTGACACCGAAGACGAGTTTGTCCACCCCGAATCGGTTGCGTTGTTCTTCTACGCTGATCCCGGGGACGAGTCCGGGGTGCATGTCGTCGGGATAGGCGGGTGCAGCATTGGTGCTGGACATGAGGTTCTCCTTGAGATTGTGAGTCTCTTAGTTAACCGCATCCGGGACGATATGGCTAGTTGGGTCCGGACGTTTTCGGCGGTTGATAGCCAGGAGGAGCAGGGTCGTGCCGATGGTGAACGCGGAGGAAAACGCGAGGTCAACCCACCCAAGTTCGGTGGGGCTGGCGTCGGGTTCGATGAAGAAAACAGAGATATTATTAAACGCGTGCATCACCACCGCAGCTTCGAGCCCACCGGTGTACCAGACCAGGACTGAGACGCAGAGGGTGAACACGAGGATGTCGGTGAGCCCGATCCAGTTGTACTCATGTAAAGCGACGAAGGGGATGACGGGTACCGCGTACGCCACCCACGGCGAGCGCACCCACGTGCCGACGATCTGGGGGATAGCGCCGCGGAACACGAACTCTTCCGCCGCCGCCTGAAACGGCGTGATGAGCACGTACATCAGCAGGATTGGCGTGAGGTCGATGTCCTCCCACGGCGTGGTCAGACCGAACAGCAACAACATGACCAGGCTGCTGCGAAGCACGATTGGCCAGCGCACGCGGCCCGCCACGCTGACGAGCAGCGCCGGATCGCGCCCGGCCGCTCGAGCTGCGAGAAACGCCGCCGGTAGTGTCAGCGCGAGGCTGAGCACGATGGCCAGCTGGGAGTCCATGTCGCCGGTTACGTCCAGAAACGCGACGGCTGCAAGGGTGAACGCGAGGAAGAACGCGACGAGTAGCAGCGCCTCCACGAGCCCGCGCCACCACGGCCGTTCAGCGGCGAGGAGGTGGTACTCAGGGTAGGGCTGCAACGGCGACCTCCAGCGCGATGCTCGCGGAAGCACCCGGGATCAGGGTCACGCCGCGGCGGTCTTCGCCGAGCAGCGCTGGCTCCACGCACACGAAGTGCGCCCAGTCGTCGTCGCCGAGGTCCTCGGCTACGCGGCAGACGTCGGGGCCCGGGTTCCACACCACGAGGTGGTCGGTGCCGGTGCAGGTAAACGTGAGCTCGCGGGTGGCGTCGCGGAGGACGGCGCTGGTCGCTCCGGCGATCACGGCGTCGGTCTCCTCGCCGAAGCGCAGCGGGCCGTCCACCGTCTTCAACTTGCCGTCAGTTTTGTCGAGGAAGCGGGAGCCGTCGACACCCGAGAGTTCCGCTGTCGCCGCGTCGCAGGCCCAGTAGGGGTGCAGTGCGATCTGGACGGGCCGCGGGGTGGTCGCCCCGTTGGTGATGGTCAGTTCGAAGCGCGAGCGGGCGTCGTCAAGCTGGGTGCGGAAGACGAGGTGGAAGTTGTCGTGGCTCACGCGCATCGTGTCGCCGTCGTGTTGCCACTCGAGGCTGGTTGCCCAGCCGTGCATCTGCTCGCCGAGGGTCTGTGCGAACCACGGGGCGACTACTGGGATGCCTCCGTGGGCCGGATTGTGCTGGGAATGAAAAAACAGTGGTTGTGTCACGGCTCCCAATGCTAGTGGGGGTATAGCATGAGGGCCATGTCTCTGTTTGCTTCCTCTCTCCACTGCGTTGATGTTCCCTTCGAGCGCGAGGGGGTGCAGCTGTTCGCGCGCATCGTGCGCGGCGCCACAACCGCGAAGGACGCGCCGGCGCTGCTCTTCCTCCAGGGCGGGCCAGGCTTCCCGAGCCCGCGCGAGCGCTTCGAGTGGATCGAGTACGCCACCAAGCGCGGCTACCAAGTGGTGCTGCTGGATCAGCGTGGCACGGGCCGCTCCTCCCGCATCGATCGCGCCATGCTTGGCGACGCCACCATCGACTTCACCCGCCTGCGCGCCGACGCCATCGTGGACGACGCGGAAGCGCTGCGCCGCACGCTGGGGCTGGCGAAGTGGGACGCGCTGGGCCAGTCCTTCGGCGGGTTCTGCCTGGTGCACTACATGCTGCGCTACCCGGAGTCGCTGCGTGCGGCGCTGTTTACGGGTGGGTTGCCCTCGATCAGCAGGGGCGTGGACGAGGTGTACGAGGCGACGTTCGCCACCGTGCGGGCCCGCCACGAGGAGCTCTTCGAGGCAGTGCCGTGGGCGCAGGAGCGCATCGCGGAGGTGTGCGAGCACCTCGAGCAGCGCGAGGAGTTCCTGCCAACCGGGGAGCGGCTGAGCGCGCGGCGTTTCCGGACCATCGGCACGCTGTTGGGGCAGGAGGGCGGCGCGGGCACGATCGCGGCGCTGCTCGAGGCCCCCTTCCACCCGAATGGTGCGATGCGCACGGACGTGCTTGCGCAGATCGGCGCGCTGGTCAGCTACGAGTCTGGCCCGCTCTACGGGGTGATCCACGAATCCATCTACGGCGGTACCGTACCGGGTGCGACCGCGTGGTCGGCGCAGCGCGTCGCCGAGCGCACTCCCGGCTTCGGCGCCGGCGAAGGGTTGCTCACCGGCGAGCACGTCTTCCCGTTCCAATTCGACGAGGACCCGGCGCTGCGCCCCTTCAAACAGGCAGCGCACGAGCTGGCGGCCAAGGACGATTGGCCCAACCTTTACGCCGGGGCTGCAGGGTTCAACGCAGCCGACCACGGGATTCGGACCGCGGCGGCCGTCTATACGCAGGATATGTACGTGCCGCGCCAGTTCTCCCTCGAGACCGCCGAGGCACTCGGCATCAACGTGTGGGAAAACGACCAGATGCAGCACGACGGGTTGCGCAGACACGGCGAGACCGTGCTGGGTGCGCTGTTAGAAATCGTAGGCGTCTAGCTCGACGGCGCTCGGGTAGGAGGGCTGCGCGCCGGGCTTCGTTACAGCGATCGCGCCGACCTTCGCCGCGACCTTCGCGGCCTCGTCCAGGGTGTCGCCCTCAACCAGGCGGTGGCACAGCGCGCCCGCGAACGCGTCACCAGCGCCAACCGTGTCGACGGCCTCCACCCGAGGCGTGGCCACCGGGCGCAACCCATCCGCGTCGGCGATGAGCGCCCCGGCCGCACCGAGGGTGAGCACGACGGAGGCGAAGCCGGCGTCGAGAAGCTGCTGGGCGAGCTGCTCCGGGGGCTCCTGCGGGGAGACGCCGAGCTGCTCGAGGATGAGGCCGGCCTCGTGCTCGTTGGCGAGCAGCGGGTCGGCGGCGAGCAGTGCTGCGCGGTCCACCTCCACGACGGGGGCAAGGTTGACCACGACGCGCGCACCGTGGGCCTGCGCCAGCTCGACCGCCTTGGCGAAGCCGTCCGCGGGGATCTCGCCCTGCAGCAACACGAGTGAGGCGTCCTCGATGGCGGCGACGTGGCGCTCAACGTGGTTCGCGTCCACCTCGGCGTTCGCGCCGGGCACGACCAGGACGGTGTTCTCGCCATCGGCGGCCACGGTGATCACAGCAAGGCCGGTGACCTCCTCTTTCTGCTCGACGTGGGTGAGGTCCACACCCGCGACCTCCAGGAGCGCGAGCGCCGGTGCCGCGTTCGAGTCCTTACCAACCGCGCCGACTAGCGCCACATGCGCGCCCAGCTTCGCGGCTGCGCACGCCTGGTTGGCGCCCTTGCCTCCGGCGGTGAGCCCGCCGCCTTCGCCCAGTAGGGTTTCGCCCGGGTTAGGGTGGCGGGCAACGTTGACGGTGAGGTCTGCGTTAATGGAACCAACTACTACGATCTTCATACCCACCCACAGTAGCGCCTAAAACATGCTGTCGATGAGGCGCCGCGTGTATTCGTGCTGCGGATTACGCAGGACGTCCTGCGTGCGGCCCTCCTCCACGATTTCGCCCTCGTGCATCACGATCGTGCGAGGGCACAGCGCGCGCACCACGCCGAGGTCGTGGGAGACGAACACGAGGGTGGAGGCGAGCTCGTCGAGCAGGGTGAGCACCTGGTTACGCAGGGTGGCGTCGAGGGCGGAGACGGGCTCGTCCGCAAGCAGGATATCGGGGGTGGCGGCGGTCGCGCGCGCGATAGAGATGCGCTGGCGCTGCCCGCCGGAGAACTCGCGGGGCAAGCGTCGCTCGGTGCCCTCGAGGCCCACCGCGGCAAGCACCTCGCGGGCCCGCCGCGTATCGACGCCCGCCTCCTCCACCGACGCCCCGACCCGCATCCGCGGGTCCAGGGAAGAGTAGGGGTCCTGGAACACCATCTGGCAGCCGCCGTTGATGCGGACCTCCCCGGAGTCGACGCCGCGCAAGCCCGCGATGACGTGCAGGAGGGTGGTCTTGCCGGAGCCAGAACCGCCCACGATGCCGATGCGCTCGCCCCGGCGGACCTCCAGGTTCACGTTGCGTAGTGCTTTGGTGGTGCCGCGGGTGACGGAGACGTCGCGAAGCGTGACCACGGGCGCGCCTACCTCGCGTGGCGCAGTCGCGAGCGTGGGCAGCGTCGGGTTGAGCAGTTTGCGCGAGTAGGCGCTGTCCGTCGGCTCGATCGACCCAGCGCGAAACACCAGAACTTCCTGCGTCATGTGCCTGACCACCGGCATGTCGTGGGAGATGAACAGCAGCCCCATGCCGCGGCGGCGGACCACGGCGTCGATGAGGTCCAGGATCTGGCGTTGGACGGTGACGTCAAGGGCGGTGGTGGGCTCGTCGCAAAGCAAGAAATCGGGGTCGCCGGCGAGGGCAAGCGCGATGAGCACGCGCTGGCGCTGCCCGCCGGAGAGCTCGTGCGGGTAAGCCTCGGGGCGGTCGACGCCGACTTCCTGCAGCAGGTGCCGCGGCACGACCTTGCCGATCTTCTTGAGCGGGTCGAGTGCCGTCATGGGTTCTTGGAAGACCATTGCGACGCGAGAGCCGCGCACGCGGCGGCGGGTCCGCTCGGAGGTGCCGACCATTTCGACGCCGTCGACGGTGATGGAGCCTTCGGCGGGGAGGTCCGTGAGCCCCATGATGGATAGCGCCGTGAGTGACTTGCCGGAGCCGGACTCGCCGATGATGCCGAGGCGCTGGCCGCGCTCGAGCGTGAAGCTGATGCCGTGCAGCAGGCCCTCGATGCGGAGGTTAGAAACGTTGATCACGGCGGCCTCCTGCTACGTTGCACGCGAGAATCGTCAGCGCGATGGCCAGCGCCGGCCACAGCGCAAGGTGCGGGGCTGTGGCCAGGTAAGGCTGGCTGGCCTGCAGCATCCGGCCCCAGGACGCGTAGGGCGCCTGCACGCCGAAGCCGAGGAAGGATAGGCCCGACTCGGCCAGCACCGCCATGGAAAACGCCACCGCGATCTGGGTGATGACCACCGGCAGGATGTTCGGCAGCACGTGGCGCCACGCCACCATAATCCCAGGCACCTTGTTCAGGCGCGCGGCCAGGATGTAGTCCTGGGACATCACGCGAAGCGTGGCCACGCGCGAGACACGGACGAACCCGGGGATACCCGCGATGCCAAGGGCGAGCACCACGATCCACATGCTGGCGCCGAATGCAGCGGTCAACGCGATGGCCAGCAGCAGCGCCGGAAACGCCATGAGCACGTCGCTGCCGCCCATGATGGTGCGCTCCGTCCAGGAGCGGCGCATGCCCGCGAGCACCCCGAGCGGCACGCCCACAATCAGGGAGAGCGCCGCGGCACCTGCGCTCGCAGCAACGGTGTAGCGCGCGCCCATCATGATGCGCGAGAGTAGGTCGCGACCCAGCTCGTCGGTGCCGAGCAAGTGCGTAGCGCTTGGTGCGGCGAGGCGCTGCGCCGGCATGGCCTGCAGCGGGTCGTAGGGCGTCCACACCAGGGAGAGCACCGCCACGAACACGATCGCCCCCAGCGTTATCCACCCAGCTATTCGTTTCGGGTTCACTTCGCCCTCCTGACACGGGGGTCAACGACCCCGTAGGCGATGTCCACGAGCGCGTTGACCAGTAGCGTAAACGCCACCAGCAGCATCATCGTGGACTGCACCGCCGTGATATCACGGTTTCGCACCGAGTCCAGCAGGAAAGAGCCAAGGCCGGGGATGGCGAAGACCTGCTCCACAACCACGGCGCTGACCACCAGCGCGGACAGCTGGATCCCCACCACCGTGAGCACCGGCAGTGCGGCGTTGCGAAGCACGTGCTCGCGCACCACCTGCGCCATGCTTGCACCGGTAGAACGCGCGGTGCGTACGTAGTCGCGCTCGAGCTCCTCGGAAACCGCGGTGCGGATATACCTCGCTAGGATCGCCGTCTGCACGGCGGTCAGCGACAGCACCGGCAACACCGCGTGCGCAGCCGTGCCCCACCCGTTGGCAGGCAACCAGCCCAAACGCACCGAGAACACCGCCACGGCCACAATGCCGACAACAAAGCTCGGCACCGCCATGCCCAACTGTGTCAGCCCGGACAGCACCGCACTGTTTCGCTGCGCCAGCCAGATCCCGACAGGAAGCGCGATGGCCAGCGACAACACCATCGCAGCCACCGCCAACACCAGCGAGACCTCCGCGCGCTGCCAGATCACCGGGCCCAGGTCCGCGCCGCTGGCCAGCGACACCCCGAAGTCACCGCGCAGCATCGCGACAATCCAGCTCACGTATTGGGCCACCAGCGGGCGGTCCGTCCCTAACGTGTGCGACAGCTCCGCCACCGCTTCATCCGAGGCGTTGAGCCCAAGCGCGATGCGCGCCGGGTCGCCTGGGATGGCGCGCAGCAGCAGGAAGATCACCACGCTGGCCGCAGCGAGTAGCGCGAGTAGTCGCAGGAGCGTTGATGCAACGTGTTTCATCGGCGCACCTCGTTCAGCGGCAGGGAGTCGGTGACCACGTTCGGGTCGAGCCCGTGCACGCCCGGCGCGTAGAGCACGATGTTCGGCGCGTTAACCAGGGTGAGCGCCCCGGCATCCGCCATGATGGTGTCCACCGCGGCCCGCAGGTCGCCCTGCGCCATGAGCTCGCGGGCGTGCGCGGAGTCGTAGCCGAAGTAGTAGTCCGGGTTGCCGAACATGTGCACCATGTCGCGCGGCTCCACGTGCGAGATAATCGACGCCTGATAGTCGTGCTGCTTGTGCACCTTGTTCAGCCACACCGCCGGGAACTCCACGGTGTGCAGCGTGACACGGAAGCCGACGCTGCGAAGCTGGGAGTAGATGAGCTCGCTGGCGGTCTGCGCGTACGGCAGGCTGGGCACCTCGATGGTGACCTCAGGGGTGCGCCCGGCGAGCAGCTCCCGTGCCTTGTCCGGGTCGAAGGGGTAGTAGTTGGTGCCGGTAAACCATGGGTCGGTTGGTGGGACGGGGGCGCCGCCGGTGTCGGTGGCAAGCCCGTTGTAGACCACCGCGTTGAGCGCGTCACGGTCGATGGCGTAGGCGGCGGCGCGCCGCACGGTGACGTCGTCGAAGGGTGCGGCCTTGTTGTTCATGCTGAAGACCACCTCGCCGTTGGTGGTACCGACGGCGGTGGTGATGTCTTCAGGCAAAGCGTCGAGTAGCTGCGGCGCCTGCATCGCCCACACGACGTCCACATCGCCCACGCGCAGCGCGTTGACCGCAGCGATGGCGTCGCCGAAGTAGCGGATCATGGCCCCGCTTTGCGGCTTTGTGCCCCAGTAATCGGGCCGCGGGTCGAAGGCAATCGAGTGGCCGGGCTCAAACGAGCGCAGCGTGTACGGCCCGGTGCCCAACGGGTTTCGAGCGAGCCTTCCCACGGAGTCGGGCGTCATCATCGCGCCCGTCATCGTTCCCATGGACCACAGCCACTGCTCGCTCGGTGTCTTCAGTGTCACCTCGAGCGTGCGCGGGTTCACCGCGCGCGCGGATGCGACCGGGTCCATATTCTCCTTGATGCCGTTGACCCAGGAGTCTTTCACGTAGTTGATGGAGAAGACGGCGTCGCTGGCGTCGAAGGGGGAGCCGTCGGAAAAGGTCACGCCCTCGCGCAGGTCGAAGGTGTAGACGGTGCCGTCGTCGCTTACGCGCCACGAGGTCGCCAACCACGGCTGGGGCTCGCCGTTGGCGTCGATACGCACGAGCGTCTCATAGATGTTGCCCATCAGCGCCTGTGGTGCCGCGGCACCACCGATGGAGGTGAAGTCGAGGCCCGCAGGGGGCCCTTGCGTTGCGACGACCACATCCTCCCTGGGCGTCGCGGGACCACACGCAGCGAGGCTCAGTCCGAGCGCGGACGCCATCAGCCCGCGCGACAGGGTGCTGAAATGCATGAGTGTAGAGTCTAGCGGTCCCAGACTCCTGCGAGAATTTCCATCGAACGCAGCGCCTCTTCATGCGTTGGGGCCTGCAGCGAAATCATCAACTCGTCCGCGTGCGCGGTGGCGGCGAAGTCGGTGAGGTAGTCGCGGACCTGATCACCGGTACCGGCCGCGGTGTAGCGCAGCATGCCGATGATCTGCTGGCCCTGTGGGGAGCGCACGACCTCGTCGAGCTGTTCATCGTTGAGCATGGTGCCGCGGCGGCCGATCATGGCGCGCACCCGGTTGCGGTGCACCAGGTGGGTCTGGCGCTCGGCGTCCTCGGCGGTGTCCGCGGCGGTGACGTTTACGGCCGCGATGCAGTAGGGCTCCGGGTAGCGCTCGGACGGCTCGTAGTTCTCCTTGTAATACGCCGTGGCCTGCTCCAGCATGTTGGGCGCGAAGTGGGAGGCAAACGAGTACGGCAGACCGAGCTTCGCTGCGAGCGACGCCCCGAACATAGAGGAGCCGAGGATGTACAGCGGCACGTTGGTGCCTGCGCCCGGCACGGCGGTCACCCCGGCCAGCGGGGAGTTGTCGCTCAACCACGCCTGTAGCTCGAGCACGTCTTCCGGGAAGTGCTCGGCCGCCCGCGGGTCGCGCCGCAGGGCGCGGCCGAGCGTTTGCTGGTCGGTGCCCGGGGCGCGGCCAAGGCCAAGGTCGATGCGGTTCGGGTAGAGCTCCTCGAGCATCCCGAACTGCTCCGCAACCACGTACGGCGAGTGGTTCGGCAGCATCACGCCACCGGCGCCGAGCCGGATGCGCTCGGTCTTCGCTCCGATGTGGGCGATGAGCACCGAGGGCACCGAGGAGACAATGCTGTGCATGTTGTGGTGCTCGCTGTACCAAATACGAGAGAACTCCAGCGATTCCGCCTTCTGTGCGAATGCAACGGAGCGCTGCATTGCGTCGGCGACGGACTCGCCGGAGTATCTGGTGCAAAAATCAATCAGTGAGAGTGGGGTAGACATGGCCCCACACTACGCGTTGACGTCCTCCGCGTGTTGCTTCGGGCGGGCCAGGTCCACGACCAGGCCAATGACGAACGCGACGACCACCGGCAGGACCCAGCCGAGGCCCGCGGAGTCGAGCGGAGCCCACGTCACCAGCGGACGCAAGGCGTCGGCGCCCCAGTCCAGGGAAATGAAGGTCTCGATTGCGGACCAGACCACAGCAACCCAGATCGGCAGGAAGAACGCCCAGCGGAAGGTCAGGCGGCGCTTGAACGCTGGCTCGACCAGGGTGACGAAGATCAAGGCAATGGCCGGCGGGTACAGGAAGCCGATGACCGGTGCGGCAATCGTCATCACGAAGTCCAGGCCCTGGGTCGCGATGACCATCGAGGCGATGGTGAAGATGACTGCCCATGTGCGGTAGGCGCCGCCAAACTCGGTGGAGAAGTACTCTGCGGTCGCGGTGATTAGGCCGACTGCGGTGGTCAGGCAGGCCAGCAGCACGATCAGTGAGAAGATGACCTGGCCCGCCTGGCCCATCGTCAGGTTGGAGGCTTCAGCCAGCAGGCCTGCGCCGTTATCGAACTGGTCGGAGTCCGGCATCACGCGACCGATCATGCCCAGCCCGACGTAGATGAGTGCCAGCAGCGCGCCCGCACCGACGCCAGCTGCGATGGTGCCGTTGACCAGCTTCTTGCCCTCAGGGAAGCCCTTCGAACGCAGCGTGGAAATCACAACAATGGAGAAGGCCAGCGCGGCGATGGAGTCCATCGTCAGGTAGCCCTCCAGCAGGCCGGTCGGGTACGGGCCGGACTGGTAGTGCTCCGAAGGGGCGGAAGGCTCTACGTCCCAGCGGAACAGCGAAACGGCGATCATCACGATCAGCAGGATGACCAGCGCCGGAGTGAGGAACTTACCGAGCTTTTCCATGATGGTGTTCGGGTTCCAGCTCAGCGCCAGGGCAATGCCGAAGAAGATGACGTTGAACACGCCCGAGGCGAACAGGCCGGACACACCGAACAGCGGGGTGATGGCCGTTTCCATCGACACCGCGCCGGTACGTGGCAGCGCGTAGAACGCGCCGATGGACAGGTAGGCGAGCACCGGGAAAACGACACCGAAGATGCTGCCGGCGCGCTGCGCGAGGTCGCGCACGTTCGTGCCGGACAGGGCAATAGCGATGACCGCCAGCACCGGCAGCAGGGCGCCGGTGCTGAGGAAGCCGAGGATGGCAGGCCAGAAGTTATCGCCTGCCTGGACGGCCAGGATTGGTGGGAAAATCAGGTTGCCGGCACCGAAGAACATGGAAAACAGTGCCAGCGCGGTGACGACGACCGCCTGGGTGGAGTTCCCCTGTTTCGTGCCCGTTTGAGCGTTCTGTGTATGGTCCATTGCCACACAGTACAACACACAGCGAAAAAATGGGAAATCTTTTCCATTCTGTGAGACGTTTATACGAGTGTTTCGATCGCCCTCAACGGAATCTCCACCCAATCTGGGCGGTTGTTCGCCTCGTACACCACCTCGTACGCAGCCTTATCCACCACGTACGCTGCAAGAACCGGGTCCTCGCTTGCGGGGGCAGTGCCGTAACCCTCCAACAGCTTTTCGACGTGCTCCCGCTCCCAGGCAGCGTCAAACCCGCCCACAGCCGCGGCGTACCCGTAGGAGCGGATCATCCCAGCGACATCGCGCAGTGGGTGATCCGGCAGACGGCGCTCCTGCAGCGGGCGGGCTGGCTCGCCCTCGAAGTCGATGAGGAACCACTGGGAATCCGTCTTCAGCGTCTGTCCAAGGTGGAGGTCGCCGTGGACGCGCTGCGTGGTCAGGGTCGGAGCGGCGGTGGTGGCGGAGCTGGCGTCGAGAAGCGAGTAGAGCTTCAGGATGCGCTCGCGGTACTGCTCGAGCACCGGCGCGCGCTGAATGTAGGAGTCGAGGTGTCGCGTCAGTCGCGTGCGCAGCGCCGACGGACTGGCGGTCTCGGTGGGGAAGGCCTCGGCGAGCGCGGTGTGTACCTGGCGGATCGCCGTGCCGAGTGCCTCAGTGTCGCTGGTGTCGAGCGTGCCGCCCGTGGCGAGCACGAAGCCGTCGGTGCCACCCACGATGCAGTCCTGCTGCATCGCAAGGGTCTGGCCGTCGCGGGTGGCGTAGCCGCGCACCGCGGCGACCGCTGGGCAGTCTGCGATCTGGCTCAGCAGCTCCACGTCTGGGTTCAGCCCGTCCTCGAGGCGGCGGAACACCTTGACGATGTGCTCGCCGACCACCAGTGAGGTGTTGGACTGCTCGGCACCGAGCGGGCGCGCGCCGGCGGAGTCGATGGCGCCCTCTACCGCGCCGAAGGATGCGACGTTAGCCAGGTAGGCCTCGGCGCCCTCGGGGGTGTGCAGGACGTCGTGGGTGCCGGTGGCGTCGACAAACACTTGGTAGTGGTCGACTGTGCCGCCGTGGTGCACCGCGAGAATCTGCCAGGTGAAGCGCTCACCGGTGGTTGGGGAGGTGACATCTTCCGCGGCGACGACGTCGATGGCGTCGACTGGCTCGGACTTCGCGCCGTAGAAGCGCTGCGCAGCAATATCAATCATGTGACCAATGTTAGGAGATATCGAACCAGAAGAAGCCATGAGGCGCGAGTGTGCTCAGCCACGGCAGCTCACCGATGGCCGGGAACTCCTCACCGCCGGTCAGCTCACGGGGCACCACGCCGTTGTAGTGCGACAGGTCCATCTCGACGGCCTGCGGGCGCGAAGACATGTTGTGCACGCACAGGATTCGCTCGCCCTCGTACTCGCGGATAAACGCTAACACCTGCGGGTTTGCGTGATCCACCTCGATGTAGGAGCCTCGGCCGAACGCGCGGTACTGCTTGCGGATCATGATCATCTGGCGCACCCACTGCAGCAGCGAGTTCTCCAGCTTCATCTGGGATTCCACGTTGACAATGTCGTAGCCGTACTGGTCGTTGCGCACCGGCGGCAGGTAGAGCCGCTCCGGATCCGCCTTGGAAAAGCCACCGTTGCGGTCGTTCGACCACTGCATCGGGGTGCGCACACCGTCGCGGTCAGGCAGCCAGATGTTGTCGCCCATCCCGATCTCGTCGCCGTAGTACAAAAACGGCGAACCGGGCAGGGACAGCAGCAGCGCGTGCGCCAGCTGCAGGCGCCCGCGGTGCCCACCCAGCAGCGGGGCAAGGCGCCTGCGGATGCCCACGTTGGCGCGCATCCGCGGCTCGAACGCGTAGTTCTGGTACATGAACTCGCGCTCCTGGTCCGTCACCATCTCCAGCGTGAGCTCGTCGTGGTTGCGCAGGAACATGCCCCACTGCGCGGACTCCGGAATCGGCGGCGTCTCGCGCAGGATATCGACGATCGGCTGCGCCAGCTCCTGGCGAATCCCCATGAAGATGCGCGGCATGACCGGGAAGTGGAACGCCATCTGGCACTCGTCACCCTCGCCTTCACCGAAGTAAGCGACGACCTCCTCCGGGAGCTGGTTCGCCTCTGCGAGCAGGAAGCGGCCCGGGTACTCCTCGTCGAACAACGCGCGGACCTTCTTAATGAACTCATGCGTCTCCGGCAGGTTCTCCGAGGAGGTGCCCTCGCGCTCGAAGAGGTACGGGATGGCGTCGAGGCGGATGCCGTCCATCCCCAGATCCAGCCAGAAGCGGATGACGTCCAAAATCTCCTGCTGGACCGCCGGGTTGTCGTAGTTCAGGTCAGGCTGGTGGGAGAAGAAGCGGTGCCAGAAGTACTGCTTGCGCACCGGGTCGAACGTCCAGTTGGACTCCTCGGTGTCAATGAAGATGATGCGGGTCCCGGCGTACTTCTCCGGGTCATCCGACCACACGTAGTAATCCCCGTACGGGCCCGACGGGTCGCGGCGAGACTCCTGGAACCAGGGGTGCTGGTCGGAGGTGTGGTTGATCGGAAAGTCTGTGATGATGCGGATCCCGCGGCGGTGGGCGGCGTCGATAAGGGAGACGAAGTCTTCCACCGTGCCGAACTCCGGCAGCACCTTGCGGAAATCCCGAATGTCGTAGCCACCGTCCTTCAGCGGCGAGTCGTAGAACGGTGGGATCCAGAGGCAGTCGACGCCGAGCCACTGCAGGTAGTCCAGCTTGGACTCCAGGCCCTGCAGGGTGCCGGAGCCGGTGCCGTTCGGGTCGAAGAAAGCGCGGACCAGCACCTCGTAAAACACTGCGTCTTTGTACCACTCCGGGTCAGGGCGCTCCCACGGCTCGGCGGCCGGGGTGGGTGTGGAGAAGTCGGTGGCCTGCGGGGTAGGAAGTTTGTCGTTTTCGTTCATGCTTCCTCACAGTAGCTTGATTGCCTCAGCCATGCGCCGGACGGCTTCCTGCAGGATCTCGGGCGAGGTGGCGAAGTTGAGGCGCGCCTTGTGCGCGCCGCCGGGCCCGAAGCTGGTGCCCTCGTTGAGCGCCACGCCCGCGTGTTCCAAGAGCCATTCGGCCGGGGTCTCGGTGGTGAGCTTCGTGCCGGAAAAGTCCACCAACAGCAGGTAGGTCGCCTCCGGGACGGGGAAGGTGATGCCGGGGATCTGCTTCGGCAGCTCCTCGACGAGCCAGTCGCGGTTCGCCCGCAGCTGCTCTACCTGCTGGTCTAGGTACTCGGTGCCCTGCCCGTAGCAGGCCTCCGCAGCCACGATGCCCAGCGTGCCCGTGCCTTCCTTTGTGATGTCGGACAGCGCGTTCCAGGTAGCCACGTCCTCATCGTTGGAGAAGAGTATCTGCGCGCACTTTAGGCCTGCCACGTTCCAGGCCTTCGACGTCGCCGTGATCGTGATGCACACGTCCGGGTTGTGCTCGGCGGCGCACACGTGGCTGCCCTCGTAGACGATCGGGGCGTGGATCTCGTCAACGATGACGCGGCCCCCGTAGCGGCGCGCGATGTCGCAGATCGCGTCGAGCTCCTCGCGGCTGAAGATGTAGCCCCACGGGTTCATCGGGTTGGTCACGATAATGGAGCCGGCACCGTTGCGAAACGCCTCCTCGACCTCTGCCAGGTCCAGGCCGCCCTCGCTGCCGACGTCCACGCGATTGCGCCCCGCGGTCGATGCGATCTCGAGGAAGGGGAAGTACGCAGGCACCGGCACAATGACGTCGCCTTCGGTGAAATGCTCGATCGCAAGCAGCACGCCGCGCACCACGTCGGGGACAGTAAAGATGCGTGCAGGGTCCGGCCGCCAGCCGTAGCGCTGGGCGTAAAACTCGGAGACGTTCTTTGCCAGGCACTGCGCGCGAGGTGCGGGCGTGTAGCCGAGGCATTCGCGTTCGACGGCGTCGAGCACCGCCGCCTTCACGGGCGGGGCGGTGGCGAAGTCGCTTTCGGCGATAAACAGTGGCAGCACGTGCTCGTCGTGCACGGTCCACTTGCGGGTACGGCGGTCGCGGAGGGTGGAAAGGTCTGGGAACTTCATGTCCCACGACTGTAGTCAGGCCACCCTCACACGCCACAGGCCCGCAAGGTTGCTACTCCTCGTCGCTGTCGTCGGTGTGGAAGCCGAAGGCCTGTAACCTGGCACGATCCGCCGCCGAGGAGGACGCGGTGAGCCGCAGTAGCTCTGAATAAATACCGCCGGAGATCGCAAGCTCCGCAGGGGTACCAATTTCGTCGATGCGGCCGTCGCGCAGGGTGATAATGGTATCGACATCCGCGATGGTGGATAGTCGGTGCGCGATCATGATGGTGGTGCGGTCCTCCATCAGCGCGTCGAGCCCGGCCTGCACGGCGCGCTCCGCCTTGGTGTCGAGGGCGGAGGTGGCTTCGTCGAGAATCAAGATCGGCGCGTCCTTCAGCATCGCACGCGCGACGGCGACGCGCTGGCGCTGCCCGCCGGACAGGCGCAGGCCGCGCTCGCCGATGACGGTGTCGTAGCCTTCGGTGAACTTCATGATGAAGTCGTGCGCGTTGGCGCGCTTAGCCACCGCGACCACCTCGTCCATCGTCGCGTCCGGCTTACCGTAGGCGATGTTCTCAAACACCGTGCCCGAGAACAGCGCCGCCTCCTGGAACACCACGCCCGTGGTCGCGCGCAGCTTTTCGACGCCCAGCTCCGCCAGATCCTGCCCGCACACCTTCAGGGTGCCTTCCTGGATGGGGTAGAGGCCCAGCAGCAGGTTCACGATGGTGGACTTGCCACCGCCGGACTCACCAACCAGGGCGACCTTCTCTCCAGCGTGGGCGCGAAAGCTCATGTCGTGGATGACGGGCTCGCCTGGCTCGTACTCGAAGGTGACTGAGTCGAACTCCACGACGGGCTCGTGGACTGGCAGCGGGCGGTGCTTTACAACGGTGAGTTCCGGCACACCTGAGGTCTGGGTCGCGGCGACGAGCTCGCGGTTCGCGGTGGGCTCCACCAGCTCGTCCATGACCTGGAAGTAGTCGCGGGAACCAGCGACGGCGCGCTGGGCACTGTCGACGATCCAGCTCAGCATCATCACCGGCTGACGGGCCATGGTGACCAGCTGGATGAGCATGACCATGTCGCCGATACTGAAGTGGCCCTGGATGGTGCGCACGAACAGGATCATGTAGATCCCCATGAAAATCAGCGACATCGCCAGCCCGCGCAGGGCGTCCATGGAGTGCCACCAGCGCGACTGCGGGCGGGTGATGCTCACCGTGTTGTTGTAGTGGTTGCCGAACTTGTCCAGCTCGCGGACCTCCGCCACGTATGACTTGGTCACCTTGACCTGGCCGACGACCTCTGCGAAGCGCCCGTTCGCTTCGTCGATCTGCGCGTTCTTCTCCGCCTCCCACTTCTGCCACCGCTTCGAGGTCAGCGCCGTCAGCCACGTGTAGATGGGGAAGAGCGCCAGCAGCAGCAGGGTCAGCGGCCAGTAGTAGAAGGACGTGATGATGAGGATAGCGATGATCTGGATGATCATCGGCAAGAAGTTGTTGGAGAAGGACTGGATGAACTGCGTCACCGAGGCAATCGAACGATCCAGCCTGGCAATGATGGTGCCGGTGACCTGGGTGTCGAAGTAGCGCTGCGGCAGCGAAAGCAGCTTGGCGAAATAGCGGGTGGACAGGATCTGCCGGATCCGCGCCGCCATGACGTCGCCGAGGTAGCCGGAGACATTTTTCGCCAGCCCGCTGAGCGAGGTCGCAATAAACAGCGCGAACGCGAGCCACAGGACGGTGCGCACTGGGTCGGCGGGAGCGTTGTCGGAGTTATTGATGGCGTCGACAATTGTGTCGGTGGCCTCGCGCACGATGAAGGGAGAAATCAGCCCGAGGCCTGCCACAACCGTCGAGATGATGACGATGGTGAGGTAGAACGGCCACAGGGCGGAAGCGCTTTGTAAAACACGGGTGAGAGATTGCATAGGTGGCCCAGCGTAGCGCGACCGGGAGATACTCGTACAATAGTGACCAATTGTTTTCGCTTGAACCATACGAAAGGGCACCGATGCGCCACCACACACTGTCAGCTGCGGCCTTGCTGCTCGTTACTACTCTCACGCTGGGCGGGTGCGTGTCTGAGGATGACACCGCAACATCCACTGACATCGAGGTGACGACGCCCACTGGCGCCCCACAGCCGGAGTTCCACCAAGAGCAGGTGGACCCGGTGACCTCCACGGAGATCACCGGCGAGCGCGTCGATGACCCGAAGATGGAGCTGTCCTACAAGTGGCAGGGCAGCAGCTACGGCACCGGCGCCGGCAGCATCATCGTCGTGGCAGTGACGAACAAGAGCGACGTGCCAATGCCCGTTGACGTGCTCAAGCCGAAGCTGCGCTACAACACCGGCAACAACAAGTTTGTCGACGCCAACCCGATCAGCGCCGAGCAGGCCGGGGTGGACATCCTCGGCGTGGACCGCCCGCTGGGTCCGGGGGCAACCACGAACGCGAAGTATGCCTTCGACGTGACCCCGGATGGCCTGTGGGATGCGGAGTTTACGATCGGCAACGTGAAGTTCAAGGGGAACCTGAATAACTAATGCGCGAAGAAGTAATCCTGCTGAGCGACGACGGGTCCCCGATCGGCTCCGCGGACAAGGCCGCAGTCCACACCGGGGAAACCCCGCTGCACCTGGCGTTTTCCTGCTGGCTGTTCAACGAGGACGGCCAGCTGCTGCTCACCCGGCGCGCGTTGGGGAAGAAGACGTGGCCCGGTGTGTGGACCAACTCCTTCTGCGGCCACCCCGGCCCCGGCGAGGACGTGTCGGCGGCGATCCTGCGCCGCTCGGTCGAGGAACTGCGCTTGCCGCAGGGGGCTGTGCTGGACGTGACGCCGGTGCTGCCGGAGTTCCGCTACCGCGCCGTGGATTCTTCTGGCATCGTCGAGTACGAGATCTGCCCGGTGTATTCCGCGCGCCTGGCCTCCGGCCACGAGGCTGTGGACCCGAACCCGGATGAGGTGGACTCGTGGCACTGGGCCGACCCCGCCGACGTTGTTCGCGCGGCGGACGCGACCCCGTTCGCGTTTTCGCCGTGGCTGGTCGAAGAGCTGGCGGATAAGCGGCTGCGCGCTGTACTGGAGCGCGCCGGACGCTAGCCTACTGGTTGAACGCCTCCCGAACGCTGCGCAGCGGATCCTCCACGACGGTCGTCGTGTCCGCGCTGAGCGAGGCGCGCAGGACGTTTCGGCCCGGGCGGTAGGTGGGCCAGTCGGCCTGCCCGCTGCTGATGTAGCTGTAGACAAGTTGACCGATGCGCGTTGTGGGTTCCCCGAACAGCGTGTCCAGCTCGTAGCTGTGGCCAAGTGGCGTATCTGCGCAGAACTCGATCTGGCGGATGTCGGCGGGGCCGTGCTCGCAGGCGGCGTCGACCCAGCGGCGGATCAACGCGTCCGAGAAGAACCTCCCCGCGAGTTTGCCGGGGTCCGTGGTTCGTGCGGCCTCGATGTAGTTGCGCCGGGCTGCCGCGCTTTTGGCGCCGAAGAATCGGCCGAAGCAGCGGATGAACGTAGCGCCGAAGGCGTTGAAGCCCTCGCCGGACTGGTGGAACTCCTCGCGGGTAGAGGTGACCACGATTGGTACCTCGGCGAGCTCCGCAGGCTCGAAGGGTGCCGGGCCAAGCGCGATGTCGTGGAAGTACTGGGTGCGGAAGCGCTGGTAGGCGCGCTCGATGGCGTCCGGGCGGCGCTCGGCCAACCAGTTGAGGTCGAGGCGCGTCAGCGGCGTGCCGAGCGCCCCGCGCGCCGCCCACTTGCGCTGCGCAAAGGGCACGCGCGGAAACGCGGGGGACAGCGCCAGCACGCGCCGGAACGCTCCCTGGTAGTGGTCGCGGCGCGCCAACCAGAGCGCCAGCGCCGCCCCCGCCGAGTGCCCGACCAGCGTGACGTTGGTTGGGTCGCCGCCGAAGTGCTCGATGTTGCGCAGCACCCACCGCAGCGCCTCCTGGCAGTCCTCCACCGCGCGGAACGACGTGTCATTGGTGAAGGGGAGCAGTCCAGGGAATTTTCGACGGTACCCCACCCGCACCTGCACGACGCCTTGCTTCGCGAACGCCTCCGGCTGGGAGGTGGTCTCACAGTGGTTGCCTTCCTCGAAGCGGCCGCCGTGCAGATAGACCATCACCGGGTAGTCGTCGAGGGCCCGCGCCGTCGCCGGGGTGGTGATGCTCAGCCCGATGGTGTCTGGGTGCGGCGTGGTGGCGTCGATGAGATGACCCTCGGGGGCGGGGCGTGGGGGATCGAAGGGGACGTCGATACGCGAGTAGGGGATGGAGTAGAACTCGCGGGTGGCTGTGGTGGCGGTGCCGGTGATCGCGCCGGCGGGGCAGGTGATGGTGACGTCCATGACAGGCCAGTCTAAACGCTTCCGCCAAGTTCCTCGACGAGCTGCCGAAGGTGACTTATGCTAGTGAGTGATTATTGTCTTTCTTCTGTAGGAATGAGTTGTCCCAAATGACAGATACCCAAGCACGCATCACCGAGTACTGGGCAGGCCGGGCTGAGGCATACCACCGCGAACACAGGACAGCAGAGCGCGCCAAGGCAGACCGCGCAGCGTGGACTGACATCTTCAAGCGCTACATGCCGCAGGACGCGGTTCGCGTGTTGGACATGGGCACGGGTGACGGCTACATTGCGCACATCATTGCGGAGCTCGGCTACGCGGTCGTCGGCGTGGATGCGTGCGAACCAATGCTCGATGAGGCCCGCGACGAAGCGGAGCTCCGCCAGGAGGAAGGCATCAACACCCCACTGTTTGCCGAGGTCGACGTGACGGACCTGCCCCCGTCCTTCTACGACTTCGACGTCGTTGTCAGCCGCTACCTGCTGTGGACCCTGCGCGAGCCGGCAGAGGCGATCCGCGGTTGGACCGAGGCACTGAAGCCCGGCGGTCTGGTCATCGCAGCGGACGCGACCTGGTTCCCGAACGGGATCTCGAAGGAAACGCAGGTCATCTCCGATAACGGTCCGGACTCCTTCGTGCTAACCTACACCGACGAACTGCTCGAGGAGCTTCCACTCGCGACGGCCGACTCCCCGGAGGCGTACGCGGATGTGTTCCGCGCCGCTGGCCTGGAGGACGTCGAGGTCGTTGAGCTGCCGGAGATTACCAAGATCGACGAGGAGTTCGGCGCGCCGCAGGGACATGAGTCGCGCCCGACCTTCCTGGTGATTGGCCGCAAGTCGGCCTAACTCGCGCTCCAAGTAGGATGGGGTGCCATGACTGACAATCCGTTGTTGCACCCGTCCGAACTGCCTTACGGGCTGCCTGATTTCCAGGCGATCCGTCTTGAGCACGTGCTGCCCGCCTTCGAGCGGGCGCTTGTCCTGCATGAAGAAGAAATCGCCCGCATCTGCGCCGAGGACACCCCGACGTGGGAGAACACCGTCGAGGCGCTGGAGCGCGCGGGCAGCGACTTAGAGCGAGTCCTGGCATGGTTTTTCAACCTGCAGGGCACCGACGGTTCGCCTGAGTTCGACGAGGTCGCGGACGCGATCGTGCCACGCCTGTCCGCGCACACCGACGCGATCTACCAGAACCAAGAACTTTATGGCCACCTGCGTGCAGTGGAGGCCCCGGCGGACGAGGAGTCGCGCCGCCTCTACGACCTGCTGCTGCGCCGGTTCACCCGCCGTGGCGCGGAGCTCGACGAGGCAGGCAAACAGCGCCTGCGCGAGCTGAATCAGCGTCTCTCGGAGCTTTCCGAGCAGTTCGGCCGCAACCTACTCGCGGACACGACGAAGCTCGCGGTGCGCATGACCCGCGACGAGCTGGCGGGCTTGACCGAGGAGGAGCTCGCAGCCTACCGCGACGCCGATGACCCCGGTGTTTACGTCGTGCCGATCGAGCTGCCGACGACCCAGTCGCTGCAGGCCGAGCTCGAGTCCAGCAGCGCGCGCCACAAGCTGTTCGACGCCTCCCGCCAGCGCGGCCGTGACACGAACAGTGCGCTCGTGATCGAGTCGGTGCGGCTGCGCCAGGAGCGCGCGAAGCTGCTGGGCTTCGCCACGCATGCCGATTACGTCATCGCGGAGGAAACTGCGGGCAGCGCTGCCGCGGCCCGCAAGCTCATCAGTGACCTCGCGCCCGCGGCCGCGTCGAACGCCGCCGCGGAACGCAAGCTGGCAGGTGAGCTGGCCGGGATGGAACTGGACGGCGCGGACTGGCCGTACTGGGAAGCGCGCCGCAGGGAGGAGGCCTTCGCGGTCAACGACGCGGAGCTGCGCAAGTACTTCCCGCTGCAGCAGGTGCTGCGCGACGGCGTTTTCTACGCTGCGAACCTGCTCTACGGCATCACGGTTACTCAGCGCGAGGACCTGCACGGCTACCGCGACGACGTGCACGTGTGGGAGGTCAAGGAGGAAGACGGCACCGGCATTGGCCTGCTGCTGACGGATTACGGGGCGCGGCCGTCGAAACGCGGGGGAGCCTGGATGAGCTCCTTCGTGGACCAGTCGACGCTGACCGGCACGAAGCCCGTCGTGGTGAACGTGATGTCGCTGACCTCCGACCTGCTGACGATCGATGAGGTTACGACCGTGTTCCACGAGTTCGGCCACGCGTTGCACGGGCTGCTGTCCAACGTGCGCTACCCGACGCTCTCCGGCACCAACGTGCCGCGCGACTGGGTGGAGTTCCCCTCCCAGATCAACGAGAACTACGCGTTCGCGCCCGAGATTATCCGTAATTACGCGCGCCACGTGGACACCGGCGAGGTCATCCCGGATGCGCTGCTGGAGGCGGTGCGCCAGTCCCGGACGTTCGGGCAGGGCTTCGCCACCGCAGAGTACCTGGCGGCTTGCGCGATTGACCTGGCCTGGCACTCGCTCGACGGCGAGGTCCCCGAGGACATTGACGCCTTCGAGCAGCGCGCACTCGAGAAGGTTGGCCTAGACGTCGAGGGTCTCGAGCCGCGCTACCGCTCAACGTGGTTTAACCACATCTTCGCGGGCGGCTACTCGGCGGGCTACTACTCCTACTTGTGGGCGGAGGCGTTGGACGCCGACGGCTACCAGTTCATCGAGGAATCCGGTATCAACCGGGACAGCGGCCAGCGGTTCCGGGACACGGTGCTCTCGGTTGGTGCCGCGCGCGACTACGCCGAGGCCTACCGTGCCTTCCGTGGCCGTGACAAGGATACCCGCGCCCTGCTGGTGCGCCGCGGGCTCGAGGGCAGCGATGTTTGATCTGTCACCCTGGCTGCAGACGCCACTGATCCTGCTGGTGGCGCTGCCGCTCGCGGGGGTGGCGTCGTGGGCGATGCTGCGTTTGAGTGACTGGATCGCGTACAAAATTTCGAAGAAGTAAGGTGGTCAACTATGGCCAACCCTGAAGAACTCCGCAAGCGCGATCAGCAGCTTCCGAAGCAGAAACGCAAATACCCACAGTCCCGTGTTACACAGGCACTGTGGGTGATGATTGCGCTGGTCGTCGTCGCGGCCCTGGCCGGGCTGTTCTAGCGCTCTAGCGTTTCGACGCCTCCGCGACCCGACCGAACAGCTCGATACTCGGCAGGTCCTCGATGAGGACCGCCTTGCCGTTGTTGTCCGTCAGCGGGATGCACCAGTTGGAGTACTGCTCCGCGTTGGTACCCGGCTGGTTCTGGATGCGGGTATCGCCGACCATGTCCACCAGGTTCGTCACCGTCATCGCCGATGGGGTGGCGGCGATGAAGCGGGTAAGGCCGACGAGCAGGTCCTCCACGTCGACGTCGCGCGCGAATTCCTCTGCGCTCAGGTGCGTGAACTCGGTGTGCTCGAGGGAGGTGCCGTGGAAGTGGCCGTCCTCGCGCACGCGGTCAAGCACGCGGGCCTGCCACTGGTGGTCCTGCTCGTTGAGCTCATCGAGGGGCTCCTCGATCAGGCCGAGCTCGTCGCGCAGGATGTTGTGCGCGAACCGCAGGTAGCCAGCGGTCGGCGGCAGGTCATGTGTGCCGACGGCCGACAACGCCAAGCGGCGGTAATCCCAGGTGTGGAGCGGGGAGCCGTCGTCGTACGACTCGAACCACAGCACCGTCGTGCCAAGGATGCCCTTGTCCTGCAGGACGTCCTGGACCCACGGCTCAAACGTGCCCAGGTCTTCGCCTACTACCACGGCGTTCGCACGCTGCGCCTCGAGCACCAGGGTGCCCACCATAGCCTCGTGGTCGTAATTCATGTAGGTGCCGAACATCGGGGAGACGTTTCGTGGCATCCAGAACAGGCGGAAGAGACCAAGGATGTGGTCGACGCGGATACCGCCGGAGTGGCGCAGCACAGTGCGCAGCAGCTCACGCCACGGCTCGTAGCCGGCCTCGGCGAGCGCCTGCGGGTGCCATGGCGGCTGCGACCAGTCCTGGCCCTGCTGGGAGTACTGGTCCGGCGGGGCACCGACGGACGCCTCGGGGACGAGCACGTTGGCGAGCGTGTTGGCGTCGGCACCATCGGGGTGGATACCCACGGCGAGGTCGGTCATGATGCCGACCTTCATGCCCGCTGCCAGCGCTTTGTCCTGGGCGCGGCGACGCTGCTCGTCGGCGATGAACTGCAGCCACATGTAGAAGCGTGTGAGTTCCTCGAGTTCCTCGTCGAGCTCGTGGCGCGATGGCGCGGTCTCCATCGCCTCCACTGCGCACCAGCGGGCGAACTCCTCGAGGCCTTCGCCCTCGTCGAGGCAGAAGAGCTCGAAGTCGTGGGTGCGGCGCTCATCGGCGCAGGCGATGAAGAACAGCTCGCGAAGTACGGCGAGCTTCGTCTCGAAGATTTCGTTGCGACGCAGCGGCTCCGCACTGCGGTTGAGTGCCTTCAGCGGAGCGACCATGCGCTCAATCTGGACCTTCGCGTCCTTGTCCAGCTTGTAGTACTCATCAACCGCCTCGACAGAGATGTAGATCGGGTTGACGAAGCGGCGCGACGTCGGCAGGTACGGCGAGTCCTCCACCGGCGGAATTGGCTGCGCGGCGTGCACCGGGTTGATCAGCAGGTAATCAGCGCCCTGCTCAGCCAGCAGCACCGCAAGCGTTCCGAGGTCTTCGAAGTCGCCGATGCCCCAGGACTGCTCGGAACGCACCGAGTACAGCTGCGCCATCACGCCGAAGACTGGGTTATCGATGTAGCGCTGGTTGCTCTCCAGACGCGCCGGGACCACCAGCAGCGGGCAGGAGTCCTTGAAGTTATCGGACTCCAGGTGCAGCGTGTGGTAGCCCGGGGGCAGGTTGCCCGGCACGTGGAAGGTGGCCTCGCCCCAGACCACGCCGGCGACGTCGGCAGTTGGTGGTGCCCAGTTTTCGTCCTGGTAGGTCTCGCGCGGGGTGCCGTCCTCAAGCTGGATCCAGGTGTGGGCCGGGTGTCCGTCGTGCACGTGGACGTTGAAGTGGCGCTCCTGCCCGGCCGTGGCCACAACGCAGGGCGGCAGCGGGCGAGTCGCCCAGTACTGGTGCCTGGCGTGAATGAGGTGGTGCAGCTCCTCGTCGGAGGGGGCGTCGCTAATGTTGACGCCCAGGGCCTGCAGCAGAGAGATGAACGATTCCGGCGGCGGGGTGGTCATCGCACCGTTGGAAGCGCGGTAGCTTGTGCCGAACCCGTACGCGGAAGCTAACGAATGGAGTAGTTCTACGTTGGTCACATCAACCCATTGTGCCAAAGAACTGATGTTTTGCAGAGTGGAGCTCACGCAAAAGGTAGTTTCTGTCAGGTAACCTTGCCAACCATGGCTTCAGAAACGTACACAACTCCGCTCGGATTCAAGCTGAGTTCCACTGACACCTGCCTGTCGGCGCTCGTGGATATCTGCACGAAAAAGCCTCACATCGTGCTGTTTTCCCGCCCACGTAATTACGACTGGGTCAACGTGACGGCGGGGGAGTTCCTGGAAGAGGTCTACGAAACGGCCAAGGGGCTCATCGCAAACGGCGTCGAGCCGGGCGACCGCATCGCGGTGCTTTCCTCCACCCGTTATGAGTGGTCCCTCGTCGACTTCGCCATCTGGGCAGCTGGGGCGGTCAGCGTTCCGATCTACCCGTCGAGCTCCATGCACCAGATCCAGTGGATCCTCGAGGACTCCGGCGCCGAGATCGCCTTCACCGAGTCGCGCGACCACACCCAGCTGATGAGCGCCTTCCTCCTCCAGGAAGACGGCAAGCCGCGCCTGAAGGACTCGAGCTCGAAGCTGCGCAAGATCTACGAATTCAACGCCGCCGGGGTCGAAACCATCAAGTTCGAGGGCAGGGACGTAGAGCAGTCGCTTGTCGACGCCCGCTCCGCCTCCCTCACCCACGACGACCTCGGGTCCATCGTGTACACATCCGGCACCACCGGCCGCCCGAAGGGCGTGGCCTTAACCCACGGCAACTGGGCGCACCAGACCTGGGCGCTGATCAAGAACGACATCGGTGAGGTGGCCCGCCCCGGCAAGCGCGTCGTCACGTTCTTGCCGCTGGCGCACGTGCTGCAGCGCGCAGTCAGCCTCGCGCTGACGATGGCGGGCGCCACCCAGTCCCACTGGGCGGACACCCACACCCTGACCGTGGAGCTGCAGCGCGCCCAGCCGAACATGGTGCTCGGCGTGCCGCGCGTCTTCGAGAAGGTCCGCAATGCGGCCTATAACAAGGCCGCGGACGGCTCCGCCATCGGCAAGGCTGCGTTCCTTGAGGCGGAGAAGACCGCCATCGAGTACTCCAAGGCCATGGACACCCCCGAGGGGCCGAGCCGGATACTCAAGGCGAAGCGCCGCGTCTTCGAGCGCGTCGTCTACTCCAAGATTAAGGAGGCCATCGGCGGCTCCGTGAAGTACGGCATCACCGGCGGCTCCGCCATGAGCGCCGACTTGCTGCACTTCTTCCGCGGCATCGGCATCCCAATCTACGAGGGCTACGGGCTCACCGAAACCTGCGCCGCATCCTGTGTCAATAACAAGAATGCCAACAAGATTGGCACCGTCGGGCGCCCGGTCAACGGCTACCAAGTCCGCACCAACGACGACGGCGAAATCGAGTTCAAGGGCCCTGGTGTCTTCGACCGCTACTGGAACAACAAAGCCGCCACCGAAGAAGCCTTCACCGAAGGCTGGTTCAACACCGGCGACCTCGGCGAGGTTGACGACGAAGGCTACGTGCGCATCACCGGCCGCAAGAAAGACCTCATCGTCACCGCCGGCGGCAAGAACATCTCACCGGGGCCGATGGAGGACATCATCCGCCAGGACCCGCTGATCTCCAACGCGCTCGTCGTCGGCGACGGCAAGCCGTTCGTCGGCGTGCTGGTCACGCTCGACGAGGAGGAGCTGCAGCGCTGGAAGTCCACCCACAACATCCCGGAGAACCGCAAACTCAGCGACCTCGCCGGCGACCCCGTCCTGCGTGCCGAGGTGCAAGACGCCATCAACGTCGCCAACGGCACCGTCTCGCACGCTGAGGCGATCAAGAAGTTCCGCATCCTCGACCGTGACCTGAGCGAGCAGGCAAACGAGATGACGCCAACCCTCAAGGTGAAGCGCAATGTGGTGTTCGAGCGCTTCCGCGAGGACATCGACAAGCTCTACGAGCGCTAAGCCCCCGGCGCGCCTCAACCCGTGGGGCGCGCCCATGGCTTAACATTTCCATCGACTTTTGATCCGTACTTCCTGTGAGCCAGAAGGGGGCTATTCGTGCATAAAACTGCAGCGATGCTACGCCACCGTGAGCTGACACAGGAGATTCACAACATCGGCGACGAAGTCGCTGAATACACGGAGCACCTCGCAGAAGCAGTCGCAGACTACGACGGCGAACTTACCGACGACTGCCTCGCCGAATTCGTCGAAATCGTCGACGATGCCCGCAACGACGCCCGCCGCATCGTCGGCGAACTTATCGGGCTTCGCCAGGCGCTGACGACCGGGATGCGCGCCGGGGTGCTCTCCGCCTCCTACCGGCCGGAGGAAAAGATCCCCGAGCCCGAGCTTCTCGACGCCGCCGGCCTCGAAGACCTCTTTCCACTCCAAGCGCCGTTCTCCGTGCAGACCATGCAGGATGCGCTTGCCGGCCGCACCGACCTGACCGTGCAGCACCTCGGCGAGATCGTGCAGTACACGCTCGAGCAGACCGAGATGGTCGCCCGGGAACTGGGTGCCGTGAGCTTGCCGCACCTTTATGCGCGGGTCGGGGAGCTGGTCGAGGCCGCCGTCGACGGCTGGATGGAAACCGTCTGTATCGACCACCCCGCGTTCGTGCGCACGATGCGCGGTGTCGCCCCGCCACAGTTTCTCGAGGAGCGCGCCCGGGTGGACGCCATCGTGGCGAAGGTGGCGGCGAAGCGTCGCCGACGCGGGGCATAGGTCTGTGGCACGAGGGGGTGCGCACCAAATTCCTTCATTTTGAGGGCGGGGGTTAGCGTTTCCTCAGTTCACTAATGGCTTGTGAGGGAATTTGGTGCTTGTCCTCATGTAGCAGTGCCAAAGGACGCACTTCTTGTTGGGGGAGGAGGCAAAAGCCCAGGTCGTGAAAAAGAGCGGGGGTTGCGTCTTTTGGCACTGGCCGGTCAGGGAGCGCGCCTCGAACACAATTCGCAAACTCGGCCCCGGTCTGCTGCAATTGCGAGGTATGAACACAGCGCAGCAATCACAGCCCGACTTTGGCGTCTATATCCACGTGCCGTTTTGCGCAACGCGGTGTGGGTACTGTGACTTCAATACCTATACGCCGACGGAGGTGGAAAGCTCCCACGCGGAGTACCTGGCGTCACTGGAAAAGGAGCTGCAGCTGGCGGCGCAGCAGCCGGGCGTGGCTGAGGCGAGCACGGTGTTTATTGGGGGAGGGACGCCCTCGCTGTTGGGGGCGGATGGACTGGGCAGGGTGTTGTCGATGGTGCGGGACACCTTCGGCATCCAGGCGGGGGCGGAGGTGACGACGGAGTCGAACCCGGAGTCGACGGATCCGGCGTACTTCGCGGGGCTGCTGGAGCACGGCTTTACGAGGGTGTCGTTGGGGATGCAGTCGGCGTCGGCGTCGGTGCTCAAGGTGTTGGACCGGAAGCACACGCCGGGCAGGGCGGTCGCGGCGGCCAAGGAGGCCCTCGACGTCGGCTTCGAGCACGTGAATCTGGACATGATTTACGGCACGCCGACGGAAACGGACGACGACGTACGCCGCACCCTCGACGCCATCCTGTCGACGGGCGTCGACCATGTGAGCGCCTACTCGCTGATCGTGGAGGATGGCACCGCCATGGCGCGCAAGATCCGCCGCGGTGAGCTGCCCGCGCCGCAGGAGGACGTGTATGCGGACCGTTACGAGATGATCGCCGACACCTTGGAGGCGGCCGGGTTTGGCTGGTACGAGGTGTCGAACTGGGCGCGGCCGGGTGGGGAGTGCCAGCACAACCTGTTGTACTGGCGTGGCGCGCACTGGTGGGGTGCGGGCCCGGGGGCGCACTCGTTTATTGGGGACCGCCGGTTCTGGAACGTGAAGCGGCCGGAACGTTACAACCAGTTGCTCGCCGACAGCACGCTGCCGATTGACAGCGGGGAGACGCTCACACCGCAGGAGCGGCACGAGGAGCAGGTGATGCTGGGGCTGCGGCTGAAGGAGGGTGTGCCTCGGGGGCTGATTGGTGAGGGGGCGGAAGGGGTCGTCGAGAAGTATGTGGCGGCGGGCCTGTTGACTGCGGGTGAGCGCGTGGCCGTGACTGATGCCGGGCGCTTGCTGGCGGACGGGATCGTGACGGACATTTTGGCTGCCGAGGAGGCAGAGTAGTATGAGTTAGCAGTCGACGAAGGGGAGTGCTAATGAGTGCAGCGAATGATCGCAGACAGCGGGTGCTGCGCGCAATCGTCGCCGACTATATTGCGCGGCAGGAACCCGTCGGATCGAAGATGCTGGTGGAGCGCCACGGGCTGAAGGTCAGCTCGGCGACCATCCGCAACGACATGAGCGTGCTGGAGCGCGAGGGCTACATCACGCAGACGCACGCGTCCTCGGGGCGCATCCCGACGGAGGCCGGGTACCGCGCGTTTGTCGACGCCCTCCACGACGTCAAGCCGCTGTCCACAGCGGAGCGTCATGCCATTTTGGACTTCCTCGAGCACGGCGTGGACATGGAGGACGTGCTGCGTCGCAGTGTGCAGCTGTTGGCCCAGCTGACGAACCAGGCGGCGGTGGTGCAGCTACCGACGCTGAACGTGTCTCGCGTGAAGCACTGTGAGGTGGTGGCGCTGTCGCCGACGCGGCTGCTGCTGGTGCTGATCACGGACACCGGGCGCGTGGACCAGCGCAACGTGGAGCTCGCCGCGCCGCTGGGCACCGACGGGGTGTTCCTGCTGCGGGACCTGCTCAATACGGTGCTGGTGGGCAAGACGATGCGCGATGCCTCCGCCGCGCTGAAGATGCTGCACGCGCAGGCGCCGCCGGTCATCGCGGATGCGGTGGAGCGGGCGACGGCGGTGCTCATCGAGACGCTGGTGGAGACCACGACCGACCGGCTGCTCATCGCGGGCGCCGGGAACTTGAGCGTGAACCGGATGGTGGATCTGCACAGCGTGATTGAGGCGTTGGAGCAGCAGGTGATCGTGCTGAAGCTGTTGGCGAACGCGCAGCAGTTGGAGCACGTCTCGGTCAGTATTGGCAACGAGAATGAGGAAAAGGAATTTTCTCAGGCCTCCATTGTTAGTACTGCATATGGAGCTGGCGACGAGGCGCTCGGCGGCCTTGGGGTGGTCGGTCCGACGCATATGGACTATCCGGGTACCATGCAAAAGGTTGCCACCGTGGCTCAGTACATCAGTCGCATTTTGCGGGGCGAATAACTTCGAAGTGTTGAAAGGGAACTAACTAGTGGCTCGTGATTATTACGGCATCCTCGGCGTTGACCGAGAGGCGACCGAGCAGGAAATCAAGAGGGCGTACCGGAAGCTCGCCCGCAAGTACCACCCGGATGTGAACCCGTCTGATGAGGCGGCTGAGAAGTTCGCCGAGATCTCGCTGGCGCAGGAGGTGCTGCTGGACCCGGCGAAGCGCAGCATCGTGGATCGCGGCGGCGACCCGATGGAGCAGGGCGGCATGGGCGGCGCCGGTGGCGGTGGCTTCGGGGGCTTCGGCGACATTTTCGACGCCTTCTTCGGCGGCGGCGGGCGCAGCCACGAGCCGCGCTCGCGCGTCCAGCCGGGCAACGACGCCCTGCTGCGCACCCAGATCACCCTGGAGGACGCCTATGCGGGCGTGACCAAGGAGGTCACCGTGGATACCGCGGTGCTGTGCCAGAAGTGCCACGGCACCGGCTCCGAGTCTGAGGCGAAGGCCGTGCAGTGTGACTACTGCGCGGGCCAGGGCGTGGTGCAGGAAGTGCAGCAGTCCTTCCTGGGCAACGTGATGACCACGCACGACTGCCCGAAGTGCCACGGCTACGGCGAAGTGATCCAGGATCCGTGCCGCCAGTGCGCCGGCGACGGTCGGGTGCGCGCCACCCGCGACCTGAAGGTAAAGATCCCGGCGGGTATCGCCAACGGGATGCGCATCCGCATGGCGGGGCAGGGCGAGGTCGGCCACGGTGGCGGTCCCGCCGGTGACCTCTACGTGGAGGTACAGACCGCGCCACACAAGATTTTCGTGCGCGACGGCAACGACTTGCACCTGCGCCTGAACGTGCCGATGTACGACGCCGCGCTGGGCACCAGCATCGACGTCGAAAACCTTGCCGGTGACACGACCACCATCGAGATCCCGGCGGGCACCCAGCCGGGCGACGAGGTCCGCCTCGAGGGCGAGGGCATGCCACGCCTGCGCGCCGAGGGACACGGCGACATGATCGCCCACATCCAGGTCGTCGTGCCGACGCACCTCAGTGGCGAGGAGCGCCGCAGCCTCGAGCAGCTTCGCGACGCCCGCGGCGACGCCACCGGCGTCCACCACGACGACGAGCGCGACGAAGGCTTCTTCTCCCGCATGCGCGACAGGTTCCGCCGCTAAATGAGCGTCCCGTACTTCCTCACCCCGAACCCCGCCAGCGGCACCCTCGACGGCGACGAGGCGAAGCACGCCTTCGTCAAACGCATCGAGCCCGGCGAGCGCATCGCGCTGACCGACGGCTCCGGCACCGTCGCGGACGTCATTGTCCGCCACAGCGACAAGCAGCAGCTGCGCGGCGACGTCACTGAGGTACGCACCGTGCCCGCGCCCGAGCAGCGCGTCACCCTGGTGCAGGCAGTGCCGAAGTCGGAACGCGCGGAGCTCGCCGTCGACCTCGCCGTGCAAGGAGGTGTCGACGCCATCGTCCCCTGGATCTCGCACCGCACCATCGCGCGCTGGCCCGCCGCCAAACAGGCCAAGCAGGTGGAGAAGTGGCAGCACCAGGCGATCGCGTCCGCAAAGCAGGCGCGCCGGGCATGGGTGCCGCAGGTCGCAGACCCAGTGACCACGAACCAGCTGAAAGACCTGCTTGCCGAGGTGGGCGAAGGGGGCGTCGAGAAGCAGGCGCTGGTGCTGCACGAAGACGCGGCCGTGCCGCTGACCACCGTCGAGTTCGGGCCGGACATCTGGCTCATCGTGGGGCCGGAAGGCGGCATCGGCGAGGATGAGCTCGAGCTCATCGGCGCCCGCGCTGTCACCCTCGGGCCGGAGGTGTTGCGTACCGCGAGTGCCGGTTTTGCTGCACTATGCGCAATCGGCGCGCTAACGACGCGCTGGTAGGGTTAGGCGACATGGAACCTTTGGTCACGCGCAACATTGAGCTTGACTCTGTATACACCCAGGACGTGCTCGGTATTAATGACACGAACCTGCGGGTGCTCAACCAACACCTCGGCGCCGACGTGCACGCCCGCGGCAACGCGGTGACCGTGCGGGGCCCGGCCGTGGTGGTCGCGCACGCGCTGCGGGTGCTCGACGAGCTCGAGTCGATGGCGCGGCGCGGCGTTCCCATTACCGCGGATACCGTCACGCACGCGATTTCGCTGATGGAGGTGGAGTCACCGGAGTCGGTGGCGGAGCTGCTCGGCGCGGAGATCATCTCGCGGCGCGGCAAGGTCATCCGTCCGAAGACGGCAGGCCAGCGGGCCTACGTCGACGCGATCGACGACAACACGATTACGTTCGGCATTGGGCCTGCGGGCTCCGGTAAGACGTACCTGGCCGTGGCGAAGGCCGTACAAGCACTGCACAATAAAGAGGTCAAGCGCATCATTCTGACCCGCCCCGCCGTCGAGGCAGGGGAGAAGCTCGGCTTCCTGCCGGGCACCCTGAGTGACAAGATCGACCCTTACCTGCGCCCGCTCTACGACGCGCTGCGCGACATGATGGACCCGGAAGCCATCCCGAAGCTCATCGAGGCCGGCATTATCGAGGTCGCCCCGCTGGCGTACATGCGCGGGCGCACCCTCTCGGACGCGTTCGTCATCCTCGACGAGGCCCAGAACACCTCTGGCTCCCAGATGAAGATGTTCCTCACCCGCCTGGGCTTCGGCTCAAAGATGGTGGTCACGGGCGATATTTCCCAGGTTGACCTGCCGCGCGGCACGGTCTCCGGCCTGCGCGTCGCCCGCCGCATCCTCGGCGACATCGAGGGCATTTCCTTCCAGGACCTGCGCGCGGAAGACGTCGTGCGACACCACCTGATCTCCCGGATCGTCGCGGCCTACGACGAGCACGCCGCACGCTACGAACGAAAACAACGCGAAGAAGAGGCAAGACAGTGAGTATTGAAGTCCTCAACGAATCGGGGGAGGCAGACGTCAACGAGGAAATGCTCGTCGATGTCTGCTCCTTCGCCCTGCAAGCCATGGATGTGCACCCAGACACGGAGGCAACCATCACGCTTGTCGACGAAGCCACCATGGCCGACCTCCACGTTCGGTGGATGGATCTGGAAGGGCCCACGGACGTCATGAGCTTCCCGATGGACGAGCTCACCCCAGGCGGCGGACGCCCGGACGCGTCCCCGTTCGGCGCGGCGATGCTCGGCGACATCATCCTGTGCCCGGCCTTCGACCGCAAGCAGGCGGAGATGGCAGGCCACGACCTCGGCCACGAGCTCGCCCTGCTCACCGTCCACGGGGTGCTGCACCTGCTCGGCTACGACCACGTCATGCCGGACGAGGAACGCGAGATGTTCTCGCTGCAAAACGAGCTGCTCGCGGACTGGTACGACTCGCTGGCGGCACGCGGCATCGAGTACCAGCCCAAGCCGACCGGCGCCCATGCATTTCCCTCAGCCGCCGACCGCGAGGAGCTCGATCGTATGATGAAGGACCGCGACTAAATGGAGTTCACCGTTGCCTACGGCCTCGTCGCTGTGCTCGCGCTGCTGCTTTCCGGCCTGTTCGGATCGGTCGAATCGGCGCTGACCCCGATTTCGCGCGCGCGCGTCGAGACCATGGTCAAGGACGACGTCTCCGGAGCCAAGGCGCTCGCCCGGGTTGTCGACGCCCGCGCCAACCAAATCAACATGCTGGTCATGCTGCGCACCGTCCTCGACGCCGTTGCAGCGGTCTTCGCCGCCATGCTGGCGATGGACCTGATCCCCTCCGACGCGTGGGCGATCATCGCCGCCGTCGCGTCGGTGACACTGTTGCAGTTCAGCATCATCGGCGTATTTGCGCGCACCGCGGGGCGCCGCAACCCCTACACGATCTCGCTGAAGGCCGCGCCGTGGCTGATCATTGTCAACCGGGTCCTCGGTCCGGTATCGCGCCTGCTTATCTGGGTGGGCAACCTGTTCCACCCCGGCGAGGACTTCCGCGACGGCCCGTACTCCACCGAAGTGGAGCTGCGCGAGATGGTCGACATCGCCCAGGAGAAAGGCGTGGTGGAAACCGCCGAGGGCCGCATGATCCAAAACATCTTCGACCTTGCCTCCACCCACGCCCGTCAAATCATGGTGCCGCGCCCCGAAATGATCTGGATTGAAGGGGAGAAGACGGCCCGCCAGGCAACCACGCTGATGGTGCGCTCCGGGCACTCCCGCGTGCCCGTGATCGGGGAGAACGTCGATGAGATTGTGGGCGTCGCATATTTGAAGGACATGTTCGGGCCCAGCGGTACCCCAGTGGCGCCGGACACCGTGCTGTCCACCCTGATGCGCGACCCGCTGTTCATCCCGGACTCCAAGCCACTCGACGTGCTGCTGCAAGAGATGCAGCGGGTGAACACGCACATCGCCATCGTGATCGACGAGTTCGGCAACGTCGCCGGCCTGCTCACAATGGAGGACCTCCTGGAGGAAATCGTCGGCGAAATCACCGACGAATACGACGACGACGAAGACGCCCCAATCGAGTTCGTCGCCGCGCGCACCCTGCGCGCCCAGGCACGCCTGCCTCTCGACGACCTCGTCGACTTCCTCGCCGACAACCTCGACTACGAGCTCGCCTTCGAGGAGGACGTCACCGACTCCGTCGACACCGTGGCAGGCCTGCTGTCCTACGAGCTGGGCCGCGTGCCGCTGCCGGGCTCCGCCATCGTCCACGACGGCCTACGCTACACCGCGGAAGGCGGCCGCGACCGGCGCGGACGCATTAAGACCCGCAGCGTGCTCATCGAGGTCCCCGAACCCGCCGAAGCACCCATGGAAGATTCAGACGGGGGTTCTGAAGACAAGTAGCCGTCAGGTTTGTACGCTTATCCCCATGAGCAATATCTTGTCGATCCAGTCCGCCGTCTCCTACGGCCACGTAGGCAACTCCGCCGCCGTCTTCCCACTGCAGCGCATTGGCCACGAAGTGTGGCCCGTCTACACCGTCAACTACTCCAACCACACCGGGTACGGCTCCTGGAAAGGCCCAATGATCCCAGCCACGGAGGTTGCGGCCATCATCGACGGCATTGAGGAGCGCGGGGCCCTCCCGCGTGTCGACGCCATCCTCTCCGGCTACCAAGGCGGCGACGACATCGCCGACGTCATCATCGATACCGTCGCCCGCGTCAAAGCGGTCAACCCTGACGCCATCTACGCCTGCGACCCAGTCATGGGCAGCGCTAAATCCGGCTGCTTCGTCTCCGACAACATCCCGCCCCTCCTGCGCGATCGCGTCGTCCCCGTCGCCGACCTCATCACCCCCAACCAGTTCGAGCTCGGCTACCTGGTAGAACAAGACGTCACCGACCTCGACTCGACACTCCGCGCCGTCGACGCCGCCCGCGAAATGGGCCCCTCCACCGTCCTGGTCACCTCGGTTGAGCGCGCCGACGCCCCCGCCGACACTATCGAAATGATCGCCGTCGACGACCACGGCAAGTGGATCGTGCGCACCCCACGCCTGCCATTCAAGCGCAACGGCTCCGGCGACGTCACCGCAGCCCTCTTCACCGGCCACTACCTGCGCGGCGGCAACGCCGCCGACGCCCTGGTCAAGACCGCCAGCTCCGTCTACGACCTGCTCAAGCGCACCTACGACGCTGACTCCGCCGAACTCCTGCTCGTCGAGTCCCAGGACGCCTACGCCAACCCGCAGCTGCAGTTCGAGGTTGAGGCGCTCTAGCCGTTTGCGCCCGCGTTTTTCGCACGCTTCCACCTCCATTTTGCTTAAAGCGTGCGATTAAAAGCGTGCGATGCAGGTCGCGTATTTTCTCCCAATCCGGCCGATTTCACTGACCAGCATCGCACGCTTTTAATACCTCGACCGGAACGTTTTCGAGGTGAAGCCGGGTGCACCCGGATGCACACCATGGTGTGCAAAGCACGGAAAACCCTGATGCCGGGACCGCATGCCTGCCACAATGAGGCACATGGATATGGGGGACTGGAAAACACGGTTGCGCTCCGAGTTTGTTGACATTCGGAGCTGCGTGAACGTGAGCCGCGAGGTGCGGGAGCGCTTGGATTCCGGCGAGCTGGTGAGGTTGTCGTCGGGGTTGGCGGTGCCGGCATCAATAATTGAAAAGGTCCCGAGGTACCAGCGTGATTGGGCGAGGAGCTTCGCTGTCGGTGCGGTTGCGCAGACTGCGGTTGTGACGGGGCGGGCGGCGGCGCACCTGCTGGGGATGTGGACGGTCAATCAGCCGATGCCGCAGGTCTCGATGTTGACGCACAACCCGCCACCGAAGCCAACGCGGCAGCCAGGTGTGCGCTACGTCCGGTCGCGATTCCGGCCGGATGAGGTGGTGCGAGGCCAGCACCTCAACACGACTACTCCGTACCGGACCTTTTTGGAGATCGCACGGGAAGCCGGGTTCAAACATGCGCTCGTAGCTGCGGACTGGCTACTCTATTCACGCACGCTTATTGCGCCGCAGCTAGCGCATTTAATGCGCACGACTCCCCGGTTTCGTGGGATTGGTGCAGCTCGAAAGGCTGTCCAGTACGCTGTGCTTGGTCCGGAGTCTGCGCCGGAGTCCTATGCTCGGGCAGTGCTGCTAGATGCAGGCTTCAAGAATGTGTTGCCTAACGTATGGATCGATTCGACGCGCTACCGTGTGGACCTTCTCGTTGAGAATGCGCTGATCATTGAAATCGATGGGAACGTGAAGTACCTCGGCTCTGACGTGGACACAGCGGATGTGCTCTTGAAGGAGAAACGCCGCGCCGATACCTTGCGCAATCTCGGCTACGAGTTGGTCCGCTTTTCGCCCACTGATGTCGAAGGCAACCCCGCCACCTTCTTATCGACGGTCCACTCCGCCCTGAACCGCGCCCGCCGATAGTGTGCCGCCTGTTTCGCCGCCTTCTTCGCGAGCTTCTCGCGCCCATTTTGCTCAAAGCGTGCGATTAAAAGCGTGCGATGCAGGTCGCGCATTTTCTCTCAACCCGGCCGAATTTCACTGACCAGCATCGCACGCTTTTAATACCTCGGCCGGAACGCAACCTCCAGGAGAGCACTGCAAAATGAGGTCGTTTTGTGGCCGTCTTGAGGTCACAACTGTCTTCAGTTTGTGCCCGTTTTGCTCAAAGCGTGCGCTTAGAAGCGTGCGATGCAGGTCGCACGTTTTCACCTACCCGGGTCGATTTTCGGCGACCTGCATCGCACTCCTTTAACACTTCGACCGGAGCTAAAACGAAACAAAAACCGCAGAAACCCTTTGAAGATTGTGAATGCTTTTGAAAGTTTTGAAGTTTGTGAATTGTTTTGAAGTTTGAACAGCGACAACACGGCACTGCCAACCGCACCGCACAGGGTAGACTTTTGCACCATGAGCGAAAACTTCCCGGAGTTCCCAGACCTGTCCAACGCACCAGCTGACACAAACGCGAATCCAGGCGCGAACCCAGTACCAAGTACCAGCGACTACGCCGGCTTCACGCAGACCCCGGAGGGGTTTCGGTCGGGCTTTGTGAGTTTTGTGGGCAGGCCGAATACGGGCAAGTCGACGCTGATGAATGCGTTGGTGGGGGAGAAGATTGCGATTATGGCGGATCAGCCGGAGACGACGCGTCGGCCGATTCGTGGGGTGGTGAATCGGGAGGATGCGCAGGTGATTGTGGTGGATACGCCGGGGGTGCACCGGCCGAGGACGTTGTTGGGGCAGCGGCTGAATGAGATCGTGAAGGATACGTACCAGGATGTGGACGTGATTGGGTTTACGGTGCCTGCGGATGAGAAGTTGGGGCCGGGGGATCGCTACATTTTGGAGGAGATTCGGGCGGCGAAGCCGAAGACGCCGATTGTGGGCATCGTGACGAAGTTGGACAAGGTGCCGAAGGACGTGGTGGGGGAGCGTCTGTTGGCGATGCACGAGTACTTGGGGCAGGACGTGGAGTTGGTGCCGGTGTCTGCGAAGGACCGGGTGCAGCTGGACGTACTGATGGATGTGCTGGTGAGCAAGCTTCCGGAGGGGCCGCGGTTTTATCCGGTTGATCAGGTGACGGATGAGGGCGTCGAGGCGCGGATTGAGGAGTTGATCCGTGAGGAGGCGCTGAGTGGGCTGCGTGAGGAGTTGCCACACTCGGTGGCGGTGCAGATTGATGAGATGCATCCGGATCCGGAGCGCCCGGATCGGATGATGATTTATGCGGTGATGTTTTTGGAGCGTCCTGGCCAGAAGCGGATTATTGAGGGGCCTGGTGGGCGTCGTTTGAGTGGGATTGTGCACCGTTCGCGGAAGCAGATTATGGAGCTTGTGGGTCAGAACGTGTACCTGGATGTGCGTTTGAAGGTGTTGAAGAATTGGCAGGAGGACCCGAAGGCGTTGGGGCGTCTTGGCTTCTAGGAGAGGTCGCGGCGCGGGGAGGCCGTCGTGGCGGGATCGTGCGTTTGTGGTGCGCACGTACGATTTCGGGGAGGCGGATCGCGTTGTTGTGTTGTTGACGCGCGATCATGGCTTGGTGCGGGGGGTGGCGAAGGGGGTGCGCAAGGCGCGGTCGCGGTTCGGGTCGCGGTTGCAGCCGTTCGTCGAGGTGGATGTGCAGGTTTATCCGGGCAGAGGCTTATCGACGATCACTAGCGCCGATACCGTTGCGTTTTATGGTCACGCGATCATTGATGACTTCGATAGGTACGCGGCGGGTTGCGCGATGTTGGAGGCTGCGGAGAAGCTGTCCTTTGACCAGGAGGATCCGGAGTTATTTGCGCTGCTACAGGAGGGCTTTGAGCGTCTGCAGTCGCCGACGCACCCGACCTTGGTGCTGGACGCGTTTTTGTTGAAGGCGGCGGCGCACGCTGGCTGGAAGATGAGCCTGTTCAACTGCACGAACTGTCAGGCGCCGGGGCCGCATAAGGCGTTTCACGCGGGGACGGGCGGCGCGGTGTGCACGCTGTGCAGGCCGCCGGGGGCGATGGATGTGGACCCGGAGGTGCTGCATTCGATGTGGCTGTTGGAGCATGACCATGTGTGTTCGGAGGAGTTCGCGGAGCAGGTGCACCGGGCGACGTCTGCTCACCTGCAGTTTTATTTGGGGGCGGGGTTAACAAGTTTGCGAGTGATGAAGCAGGCATAATGTTTCCCATGAGCAGACCGCAGATTTCCCCGGAGTTTATTCCTCGTCATATCGCGTTGGTGATGGACGGTAACGGCAGGTGGGCGCAGGAGCGTGGCATGAAGCGCACCGAGGGCCACAAGCGTGGTGAGGCGGTGCTGCTGGACTGCGTGGATGCCTGCATTGAGATGGGGTCGGTGGAGTGGCTGTCGGCGTACGCGTTCTCGACGGAGAACTGGCGCCGCGCGGCGTCCGAGGTGAGGTTCATCATGGGCTTTTCGCGCGATGTGCTGCACCGGCAGCGCGAGGAGCTGCACGAGAAGAACGTGCGCATTGTGTGGGCGGGTCGACGCCCGCGCCTGTGGCGTTCGGTGCTTCGCGAGCTCGAGGCCGCCGAGGAGCTCACGCAGGACAACACGGGGCTCACACTCGCGATGTGCATCAATTACGGTGGTCGCGCCGAGATTATCGACGGCGCCCGCCAGCTGGCCAAGGACGCTCGGGACGGCAAGATTGCGCCTGGGGATATTACGGAGAAGACGTTCGCGAAGTACATGTACCGCCCGGATATGCCGGACGTGGACCTGTTTTTGCGGCCGAGTGGGGAGAAGCGGACGTCGAACTTTTTGCTGTGGCAGTCGGCGTACGCGGAGATGGTCTACCAGGATAAGCTTTTCCCGGACTTCACTAAGGACGACATGTTCGACGCCGTGTACGAGTATGCGAAGCGGGACAGGAGGTTCGGAGGGGCCGTCGATAAGTTTGATTAGGCCTGGCAGTTGCTGCAGATGCCGTAGATTTCGGCCTCGTGGGCGACGAGCGTGAAGCCGTGCTTTTTGGCCGTGGCTTCGGCCCAGGACTCGACGGGGCCGCCTTCGATCTCCTCGCTGGTGCCGCACTTGACGCACACGAGGTGATGGTGGTGGTGCTCGGTGAGGCAGTGCCGGTAGAGGGTTTCGCCCTCTGGGCTTTGGATGACGTCGACGGCGCCGATTTCCGCGAGCCCCTGCAACGTGCGGTAGACGGTGGTGAGCCCGACTTGCTCGTTGCGGTCGACCAGCGCTGCGTGGATGTCTTTGGCGGGGCTGAACTTGTCAATGTCTTTCAGCGCGTCCACGACGGCCTGGCGCTGGCGGGTCATGCGCGGGCCGAGTTTCCTGACGGGGTTATTCGAGCTTGGCATAGTGCGTCCCAGAGTAGCGGACGGCGCCAATGTGGTGGGGTAGATGCTAAGTGTCTGGGGGATTGGCTACACTAAGCGGGTAGTTTTTGCATCACCCATATATGAGGAGTGTTCATGTCAGCCAGCAAGATCGATACCGTTGTTAACCTTTGCAAGCGCCGTGGCCTTGTATACCCGGCCGGTGAAATTTACGGCGGTACGCGTTCTGCATGGGACTACGGTCCGCTCGGTGTCGAGCTGAAGGAAAACATTAAGCGCCAGTGGTGGAAGCACATGGTGCAGTCCAGGAAGGACACGGTCGGCGTGGATACGTCGATTATTCTGCCGCGTCAGGTGTGGGAGGCGTCGGGTCACGTGGAGGTGTTCACGGACCCGCTGGTTGAGTCGCTGTACACCAACAAGCGTTACCGTGCGGACCACCTGCTGGAGGCCTACGAGGAGAAGCACGGCCACCCGCCGGTCAACGGCTTGGCGGACATCAAGGACCCGGAGACGGGCCAGCCGGGCAACTGGACTGAGCCACGTGAGTTCTCGGGCCTGATGAAGACGTACCTCGGCCCGGTCGACGACAAGGAGGGCCTGCACTACATGCGCCCGGAGACGGCGCAGGGCATCTTTGTGAACTTCAAGAACGTGATGACGTCGGCGCGTCTGAAGCCGCCGTTCGGTATCGCGAACATCGGCAAGTCCTTCCGCAACGAGATCACGCCGGGCAACTTCATTTTCCGTACCCGCGAGTTTGAACAGATGGAGATGGAGTTCTTCGTCAAGCCGGGTGAGGACGAAGAGTGGCACCAGTACTGGATTGATAACCGCCTGCAGTGGTACATCGACCTGGGCATTAACCCGGAAAACCTGCGTCTGTACGAGCACCCGAAGGAGAAGCTGTCGCACTACTCGAAGCGCACCGTCGACATCGAGTACGCCTACAACTTCACCGGCTCCAAGTGGGGCGAGCTCGAAGGCATCGCGAACCGCACGGACTACGACCTGCGCACGCACTCCGAGAAGTCCGGCGAGGACCTGTCCTACTTCGACCAGGCCGCCAACGAACGCTGGACGCCGTACTGCATCGAGCCAGCAGCCGGCCTTGGCCGTGCGATGATGGCCTTCCTTGTCGACGCCTACCACGAGGAAGAAGCCCCGAACGCCAAGGGTGGCACGGATACCCGCGTGGTGCTGAAGCTGGATCGACGCCTGGCGCCGGTGAAGGTTGCTGTGCTGCCGCTGTCCAAGAAGTCCGAGCTTGCCGAGCCCGCTGAGGAGCTCGCCGCGAAGCTGCGCCAGCACTGGAACGTCGACTTCGACACCTCCGGCGCGATTGGTCGCCGCTACCGCCGCCAGGACGAGACCGGTACGCCGTTCTGCGTGACCTTCGACTTCGACTCGCTTGAGGACGGCGCCGTGACCGTCCGCGAGCGTGACACGATGGAGCAGGAGCGCGTCAAGATCGACGAGCTCGAGGCATACCTGGCTACCCGCCTGATCGGCTGCTAGGAGGCACTCGCCATGCATTACGTAAGCTGGGACCGCTCGCAGCGCGACGCCCCGAAGCTGTTGGCTGAGGCCGGCCCGGAGGTACTCGGCGAGTTTACACACGAGTCCGCAACGGTGGGCGGGCAGCAGTGGGACCTGCTGGTCGCCCCTGAGTCCGGCGCGGTGGCGAAGTGTAACGGTGAGACAGTGGTGGAAGCCACCGCTTCTTTGGCGCGCGCGAAGGAGATCCCTGTGCATATCGGGGAGCGCTCCTACGTGCTGGTCAACGAGTGGGGCAAGAACTGGGTGGTCAACGACGCCGCCGGCGAGAAGGTCGCGCAGTTCACCCAGGACCACAACGGGGTGCGCAAGGCAATCCTCGAGTTCGAGGGCGAGACCACCCTGCCCGCCACCGACGTGGCCGGCCTGGCGTGGGTAAGCCGCGAGGTCCTGGAGGCGAAGAAGCTCGGGATTTCGAATGCGCTGATCGGCACGCTGTTGCTGTTCTCGGGAATCATCGTGCTGGTGATGTTCCTCTAATGACCACGTTGTGGTGGCGCGGTGCGGCGCTCGAAGGAACCGATGCGGCGGTGGCAACCGTGGAGGGCGCCACGATCACCGCGGACGGCCACCGCATCACCATGGTGTCGACGTTCCCCGCGTCGCTGCGTGCAGTCGACGAGCGCGGCCAGCGCTACCTGCTGCGCAAGACCAGCCTGACCGTGGCGCGCTACACCGCCGAGTGCGGCGGCAGGCCATACACGGTGCGCAGGACCCGGGGGCGCCGCCGCGACATTATCGACGCCCGCGGCACCACCGTCGCAACGACAAACGGCCACCTCAACGGGGAGTTAGAGGTGACCGTTCTAGGGGACTGCGCCTCCGAGGCGCTCGTGGGGGATCTGCTGTTTATAACGTGGGCGCTCACGTACGTGGATACGCCCACGCGTAGGCTGCTTTACTAGGGCTACTAGCCGGTTAGAAAGTGCCGCCGCGGGTGTTCATCCCGCCGCCACCGCCGCCACCGGAGAAGCCGCCGCCTCCACCGAATCCTCCGCCCCCGAAGCCGCCCCCGCGGTTGCCGCCGCCGGAGAGGATCGATCCCCACAGCACGGCCTGCGCCATGGAGTTCGCGGTATCGCGGGCTTGGGCGCGGCGGTACTGATCCAGATCGTCCTTGGCGGCCTGGATCGCGCGACGCGCGGTGGTGGTTGCCTGGCGGGCGTACTCGATGGCCTCGCGGGTGTTGCTGGTGCGGCGCTGCTGGGCCTCCGCGTACTCGCGCTGTGCCTGGGCCAGCAGCGTGCGCGGCTGCGAGCTGATGATGCGGCCGCGGGAACGAATCATGTCCTCGGCGGACTGGATCTGGGTGGTGGCCACCTGCATCTGCTGGTCGAACATGGTCAGCGCCCGTGACTGGTCGTGGGCGGCGCCCTCGGCGCGTTCGATCTCGGCGTCGAGCTGGGCGTCGACGTCGCTCAAGTCGGCGTACAGGCTCAGCGGGTCGGTGGTGTCGCGGTCGCCGATGTTGGCGATGGCCTCGCGGGCGGTCGCGGTGACGCGGTCGAGGGCGGCCACGTCGATGTCAGCGCCCTGCGCACGTGCGCCCTTAAGCTGCGCGATCTGCTCGATCTCGTCGCGGATTTCCTGGATGAGCGAGGAGAGGTTCTCCTTCGCCGTGCGGATGTTCGCGTCGGCGTGCTCGATGGCGGACAAGTTATGGTCGGAAAGCTCGACGGCGCGGGTGGCGGAGGAGAGGACGTCGAGAAGCGGGCCCTGCTCACCGGCCGGGCGTGTGGCGAGCCCGCGGGCCTTGTCCAACTGCGCCTCGGCCTCGTCGAGGGACTCGGCGGCGAGCTCCACGTTGCCGTCGATGGAGTGCAGCATCTGGGCGGGGTACTGCTCCCGCAGCGCCGCCAGCTGCTGCTTCGCCGGCTCCAGCCGCGAGCGCAGATCCACGGTGCGCTGCATCACCTTCTCGATCTCCTCCGGCGCGCGCATCAGCACACCGCGCATCGAGTTGAACTCCTCCGTCTTTGCGCGCAGCGACGCCTCAGCCGTGCGGGCGGACGTAATGATGTCGATAAGCATGGCGCGGCGCTCCGGCTCGGTCTCCGGGATGGCGTCGTGCAGCGCCTGCTGGGTGCGAAACGCGCGCTGCAAGGCGGTGGTCGCCGAGTTCATCGCGGCGGTAAACGGCCGCACGCGGTCGGCGCCGAACTCAGAGGTAGCCAGGCGCAGCTCCTCCTGGCCCTGCTGCACGGACTCGTCGGCAGCGACGAGCGCCTCCTGCGCCACCGCGTCCAGGGTGGCGGTAGGCAGGCGGTTCAGCGAATCAGCATCGCCGGGTGCAAGCTCGCGTGCCGACGCCACCTGCGCCTCCCTGTGCTGCTTATTCTTACGACGCGACACCGCCCAGTACCCGCCACCGGCAACCGCGGCGAGCCCGGCACCGCCGGCAATCAGGCCAGTTGCCTCGCCGCCGTCTGAACCCGAACCCGTGCCACCCGAACCAGCACTAGCGCTGCCGGCCGCCTCAACCGCGGCCAGCGCGGCACCCGCCCAGTCAGACTGCACCAACCTCGCGTACGCCGCCTGGTCAATCGCGTCCGCCTCCGCAGACGACCACTGCTCCCCAGTAGTCACGCTGTAGGCGCGCTCATCCGGCGAAATCGCGATGACTGCCGTGTTCGGCCCGTTGGCCCGCACCGCATCCTCCGTCCACTGCGACGGCGGCGTGCCCGCAAAAGAATCGAGGAACACCACCCGCACCGAACGGCCCTTCTGCGCGCTGACCTGCGCGATAGCGTCCTCAACCTGGGAAATTTCCCCAGGAGTCAGGACGCCAGCTTCGTCGGTGACTGGCGTCGTCAACAAGCTGGGCTGAAGTGCCAGCACAGACACGGACGGCGCTGCAGCCTGCGCCACCGGGGCGACGGCCAACAACGCGCCCCCAACGAACAGCGGGGCAGCGGCCAAGAGACGGTAGTTGCGCTTAGTCATGCCAATGAGGGTAGTCGCTCACGCAGAAACGTGCCGGAACCGTTTACGCTCAGAAGGCGTGTACACCTATAACGCCGCAGACGTCGAACGCCGCGCCCCCGAAGCCCCCAAAGGGGCCCAAACCGCGCCCCACGCAGACACCCGCGACGCCTTCGCCCGCGACCGCGCCCGCGTTCTCCACTCCGCCGCGCTACGACGCCTCGCCGACAAAACCCAAGTCGTCGGACCCCGCGACGGCGACACACCACGCACACGCCTGACCCACTCGCTGGAAGTCGCGCAGATCGCACGCGGTATCGGCACCGGACTCGGCCTCCACCCCGACTTGTGCGAAATGGCCGGCCTCACCCACGACATCGGCCACCCGCCCTACGGCCACAACGGCGAAAACGCCCTCAACGAAGTCGCCCCCTGCGGCTTCGAAGGCAACGCACAAACACTGCGCATCCTCGCGCGCCTCGAACCAAAAATAATTATCGACGCCACCACCTACGGCCTCAACCTCACCCGCGCCAGCCTCGACGCCGCCACCAAATATCCGTGGACCCGCACCAACCCCGACGGTTCCACCAACCGTAAATACTCCGCCTACGACGAAGACGCCGACATACTCGCCTGGGCACGCGCCGGGCACACCGATTCGCGCCCACCCATGGAAGCCCAAGTCATGGACTTCTCCGACGACATCGCCTACTCCGTCCACGACGTCGAAGACGGCATCGTCTCCTCTCGCGTGTCCCTCCAAGTACTTTGGGACTTCGTCGAGCTCGCAGCCCTCGCCGAGAAAGGTGCCGCCGCGTTCGGCGGCACCGCCGACTCCCTCATCGACGCCGCCGACCGCCTCCGCGCCCTGCCCGCCATCGCCGCAGCCGCCGACTTCGACTTCACCCTCCAGTCCTGGACCCAACTCAAAGCGCTGACCTCACAGCTGGTGGGCCGTTACGTCGGTGGGGTCACGCAGGCAACGCTCACCGACGAAGCAAACAACGTGCTGGGCAGACAGCACGGCAACCTCGTGGTCCCGCGCGACGTGGAGGCAGAGGTCCGTCTTCTCAAGACCGTCGCCGTGCTCTATGTGATGGACGAGCCCGCGCACCTCGCTCGCCAGGACCGGCAGCGCGACCGCATCTTCCACGTCCACGAGTACCTGCGCGCCGGCGCGCCGGGCACCCTGGACACGATGTTCCAGCAGTGGTTCGAGGCCGCCGAGACGGATTTGGAGCGCGAGCGCGTCATCGTGGACCAGATCGCCTCGATGACGGAGTCGCGCCTCGAGCGCACCGCGAAGAAGGCCGCCGCGTTCGACGGCTTCTACTAGAGGTATGCCTCGCGAGATTATTCGGGAAATCGTGAACAAAAGTGCAGTTTTTGTGACTCAGCACACAAGCAAATCTGTTCACAAAATTCCGACTCCGCTCGAGACGACACCTTCTACCTCTACGTGGAGAGGAATCCAGCGATTTGCTCGAGCGCATCCCGCGTGCCAATTTCGCCCGGAAGCCACGGAAGCTCAAGGATCGGCACCGGCAGGTCCAGCAGCTCCAGCGCTCGCGTTTCTACCGCGCGGCGTCCCGCCAAAAAAGAGCCGGCCTCATTTGGCGTGCGGCGGTTCACCACGGCCCCTCCGACGTGCACGCCGTGGGAGGTGAGCTCCTCGTAGAACTCCATCGACTCCATCACGGGAAGGCGTTCGGCGGTCAGCACGATGTGGAAGACGCACTGGGCGGGATCGGTGAGCACGGCGCGGAGGTGCTCGAACTTGCGGCGGCGCTTCAGCAGCGTGGAGCGGATCTGCTGATTGCGGCGGTCGACGGGGGAGCCGCTGTTCCCGGAAGTGCCGCCCATCCCGCGGACGAGCTCGCTGAACTTATCGGACTTATCGCGCCGGGCCAAGAGGCCGTCGGTGTAGGCGGCCATGACCTCGGGAAGCGCCATGAGGCGGGAGGTGTGGCCGGAGGGGGCGGTGTCGAAGATGATGTGGTCGTAGTCGCCGCGCTCTGCGACAAGGTCCGCGATGCGTTCGAGGAGTGCGGCCTCGTGCATGCCGGGGGAGTGCCGTGACATCTCCAGGTGGCGGTCCACTTCGCGGTGGAGGCGTTCGGGCATCATGGCGCGCATCGATTCGCCGACCGCGCGCAGGTGCTGTGAAGTAATGGTTGCCGGGTCGAGCTCGATGGCGTGGAGGTTCGGTTCGAGGGCGGTGGGGGCGTCGTCAAGCGTGGTGCCCCAAATGTGCCCGAGGTTGTGTGCGGGGTCCGTCGAAACTAAGAGGACGCGGCGGCCGCGCGCGGCGAGGCGCACGGCTGTGGCGGCGGAGATGGTCGTCTTGCCGACGCCACCTTTCCCGCCGAAGAACATGACTGGGGCGTCTAGCAACATGAGATCCCGTCGAGTGGTGAGTGTTCCATGCCCATGCGGGTGTGCCAGGCGTGGAAGTCGTCGTAAAGCAGGGGGAGGAGTTCGAGTGTGTAGTAGCTGGCGGGGTTCGGGATGCCGAGCATTTCGGAGGCAACCAGCAGGGTGAACAGGTCGTCCTCCTCGCGCGCGGCGCGGGCGAATTCGCGCCGGTAGGGCGCCTGGTAGAACTCGCTGAGGCCCGCGCCGAGCGCGACCAGCTTACTGCGCAGGCTCATGGACCGGCGTGTCCTCCCACTCGACGGCTGGCTCGCGGCGCGCCTTGCTGATCGCGGTGATCGCCTCAACGATGACCCAGATCGCGCAGATAATAATGACGACGTCGATAGCGAGCAGCAGCCAGTTGCCTGCCTCGAAGAGGGTGCGCAGCTGCAGCACCGCCGCCCACAGTGACATGAGCGTGACGAACGCCAGCGGGATCAGCAGTGGCAGCGTTGGGCGACGCAGCCTGGTCAGGATGACCACCAGGACTGCCAGGGTCAGCCCGGCCATCAGCTGGTTCGTGGTGCCGAACAGCGGCCAGATGATCATGCCGCCGGACCCGTCGAGGCCCGTCGAGAACGTCAATCCCAGTGCGGCACCTACCGCGATGATCGTGGCTGCCAGGCCGGAGAGCTTCACTCCCATAATCTGGCCGATCTCGCCGACGACCATGCGCTGCAGACGCACACCAGAGTCCATCGTGGTCGCAGCGAAGAGGACAGCCATGGTGGCCAGAATCGTGGCCGACAGGGACGTCGGGATGCCCAGGCCCTGGTTCATCAACGCACCGCCGCCTTCGACGAAGGCGTTGACGCCACCGGCGTTCCACTCGTTGTACACGTTCTCCCAATCCGCGATCGTCTTGTAGCCGCCCGTCGTCGCCACAATCGTGCCGAGGGCCAGCAGGCCCTCACCAACCGCACCGAAGTACCCGACGAAGCGCGCGTCCGTCTCCTTATCCAACTGCTTCGCCGACGTACCCGAAGCAACAATGCCGTGGAAGCCAGACACCGCACCACACGCAATCGTCACGAAGAGCAGCGGGAAGATACTCGGCGTGCCCTCCGGCACCGCCTCATTAATCGACGGCGCCACAATCTCCGGACGCACAATAAAGAACGAAGCGTACAGAATAATCAGACCAACAAACAGCTGCAGACCATTGATGTAATCACGCGGCTGCAACAGCACCCACACCGGCAGCATCGACGCAATGAACGCGTACACGAACAGCAAAATGATCCAGATACCGCGGTCCGGAATGCCCATCACCGTCTCCGGCAGCGCGAGCGGCACGCGGTCACCAATCACCATCAGCGCGTACAGCGCCACAACACCAACCACCGACACCAGCGGCAGATTCCACTTCAGGCGGTAAATCGCCTGCCCAATCAGCACCGCGACCAGGATCGCGCCCCACGTCGGAATCACCGCCGACGGCGTCGCGATCAGCAGGTTCGAAATCACCACCGCGAACGCAGTATTCACCATCAGCAGCAGCAGGAAAATCACCACGAGGAAGAGATTGCGCCCACGCGCGCCGATGTAGCGCCCAGACAACGTGCCAATCGACTGGCCCCTATGCCTTTGCGACGCCCACAACGCCCCCAAGTCGTGCATCCCCGCAAAGAACACCGTTCCCAAGGTCACCCACAGGAATGCGGGCAGCCAACCCCAAATCACAGCGACTGCCGGGCCGATAATCGGCGCGGCGCCCGCCACGGAAGTGAAGTGGTGGCCCCACAGCACGTACTTGTTGGTGGGCACGTAGTCCACACCGTCTTCCATAGTGTGCGCCGGGGTCTCATAGCTCTCAGAGAGCTTATAGACCCGCTGGCCCAGGAACTTTGAATAGAGCAGGTACCCGGTGAGCAGCATCGCCAGCCCGATGAGTACGAGGAAGAGCGAGTTCATGCGGTCGCCTTTCTATTAGTGTCTTGAGTCACAACTATGGAAAGTATGCTACACCTCACAGCTCATTTCCGGCGTTTTCTGAACTCTCCCGGAGGTTCTCCTCGGCGACGGCTCGCGTGGGGTGGGTATATGCCTCGCGAGATTGTTCGGAAAATCGTGAATAGAATTGCGCATTTTGTGACTCCAACCACACGCAATTTTGTTCACAAATTCCCGACTCCGCTCGAGAGCGCACATGCCACCCCCAAAATCACCACGCGGGAAGGAGGCCTTCGGGCCGCTCCTCGTCGGGGAATCGGGTCAATTTTGCGATGAAAGCTTCAATGCTCGTGTCGCAAAGGAGGTCGTCGGGGTATTGGAGTGGTTCGCGCGGGCCCCGGCAGATGTCGCAATGCGGGCGGCCGCGGTAGGTGGCGCGCACGGTGTCGGCGATGAGGTTGATCGTGCCGCGGAGGTCTCGGTGGAGTGCTTCCACGGGGACGTGCAATGTGCGGACCCAGCTGGTTTCGGTGGGGGCGCAGTGGTCGTCGAAAAGTGGGGCGTCGGTGAGTGCGAGGGCGAAGTGGGTGCCGTACATGACGCGGTGCGGTTGGGTGTGCCAGTAGTGCGCGGGGAGTGCGTGGTGGGAGAGGAGGGCGGTGGCGAGGTAGCTGAGCTCGGGCGCGATTGGGTGGTGGGTGGCGCGCTCCCAGCAGAGTTGGAGGGTGTTGCGGTCGCGTTGGCGGGGCAGGGCCCAGATGGCTGCGGTGATGGTGTCCTCGTGGCCGCCGATGTGTTTGAGGTGGTTAAGGACTGGGTAGAGCTGCGCGCGTGGCTCCCATTTGAAGATGCCCGCGATGGTTTCGGGCAGGGGTGCGACGCGGATTCCGGCGATGGTGTCGGTGGTGTGGAGGATTTGGCGTCGATAGTGGAGGCCGGGGCGCCATTTGCTGCGGGTGATGGAGGTGCCGTTGGGCAGCGCGACTTCGGTGAGTTCGGGCTGTCGGCCGAGGTGTGGCACGGGGAGGCGGTGGAGGCGCGCGGCGGTGCGCCCAACGATGGCGGCTTTGCGGTTTTCGCGGCCGTGGATGAGAGCTCGTGCGATGCGGCGGGTGTCGGGGTCTAGCGTGCCCCACCACCGCTTTTCGACGGCCCCATACCTCCCAATCCCCACCATAGTCCCGCTCGCGACGGCCTGTTTGTGCCGCTGAGCTAGTACTGTGCGTCCCCGAAGGCTGTGAATGTGTGCGCTGAGCGCTGCGAATTCCCCCATGCGTTGGCAGTGTAGCAATTTTGTTCACAATTTCCCGAGTGTGCTCGAGACGCCACCTTCCCCCAGTTGGTTACCTCGGTTGCACCTCGCAGAAGGTGTCGTAATGGTTGTCGGTGTAGTACCACTCGTCGACGACGCCGTCGGCTCCGCCGCCAGTTACGATCCGTCGCAGCCCGCGGTGGTGGACGCCCGGCGTGTCCACGGTGTATTCGCGGTAGTAGCCGAGTGGCTCTTCGGGGAGGGTGCGCTCGTAATTGCCAAAGCGCGAGTCGTCCTCTGGGTGTGGGTAGGGTCCGCCGGATTCGATGAGGTCGATGGTGTCCCAGGCCTCTGCGGGGAGGTTTGGGCAGGAGGTGGGGTCTCCCGACGCGGCGCCCTCGTTATTGTTGGGCAGGAACGTGTTGATCAGGAGCGCCGCGGCGACAACGACGGCACCGACGGCGGTGTTCTTCGATTTTCGGCTCACGCTGAGTCATTGTGGCACAGGCGCTACGATGTGCGTATGGCTAGGGGCAGAATTCCGGATAGTGACATTGAGGCTATTCGTGAGCGGGCGGCGATCGAGGACATCGTTGGCGAGTATGTGCAGCTCAAACCGGCTGGGTATGACTCGCTGAAGGGCTTGAGCCCGTTTAAGGATGAGAAGACGCCGTCTTTCCACGTCCGGCCGGCGCGCGGGTACTACCACTGCTTTTCCACGGGCAAGGGCGGGGACGTCTTTTCGTTCCTGATGGAGATGGAGCAGATGTCCTTCCCGGAGGCGGTGGAGGCGGTTGCTCAGGAGATCGGCTACCACATTAATTACCAGGGCGGGACAACAGGTGGGCGTGATGTGAAGCCGGGGACTCGCGCGCGCCTGTTGGCGGTGAATAAGGCGGCGCACGAGTTTTACCGTGAGCAGTTGGAGACCCCGGAGGCGGAGGTCGGTAGGAATTTCTTGCTGGAGCGCGGGTTTTCGAAGGAGCTGATTTATCACTTCGAGTGCGGGTACGCCCCGGATGGTTGGGACACGTTGACGAAGCACTTGCTTCGCAAGGGTTTCGACGCCCAAGAGCTCCAGGATGCTGGCATTTCGAGTATGGGGCGTCGTGGGCCGATTGATAAGTTTCGGCGCCGCCTGATTTGGCCGATTAAGGATGTGGCCGGCAACGTGATCGGGTTTGGGGCCCGCAAGCTCTTTGATGATGACCCGATGGGTAAGTACATGAACACTGCGGACACGATGTTGTACCACAAGTCGAAGGTGCTCTTCGGGCTGGATTTGGCCAAGAAGCACATTGCTACGGATCACCAGACGGTGGTGGTGGAGGGCTACACGGACGTGATGGCGATGCACGCTGCGGGGGTGAAGACGGCGGTGGCGTCGTGTGGTACGGCGTTCGGTAAGGATCACATGGCGGTGATCCGCCGCCTCATGCTGGATGACAACTACTTCCGCGGCGAGCTGATTTACACCTTCGACGGCGACGAGGCCGGCCAGAAGGCGGCGATGCGCGCGTTCCAGGGGGATCAGCAGTTTTCGGGGCAGTCGTTTGTGGCGGTCGCCCCCGACGGCCTGGACCCTTGTGACCTGCGCCTTGAGCGAGGGGATTCCGCGTTGCGGGACTTGGTGGCGTCGAGAATCCCGATTTTTGAGTTCGTGATCGAGTCCCTGCTGAAGGACTACTCGTTGGACACGGCGGAGGGGCGCTTGCAGGCGTTGCGACGCACCGTTCCCGTCGTCGCCGGGATCAGCGACAAGGTGCTGCAGACGGAGTACGCGCGCAGGCTCGCGGGCTGGGTGGGCTGGCCGAACCCGGATGAGGTGCTCCAGCAGGTCCGCGAGGAGGCCCGCCGGCCGAAGCAGCAGCAGCGTACCTGGCAGAAGCCGCAGCGCAGTCAGCAGCAGGCCGCGCCGGGTCAGCTGCCCGCGTTGGTGCCCCCGAACCCGCAGGATCCGCTGCTGTGGCCGCAGCGCGAGGCGCTCAAGATTGCGCTGCAGTACCCGGAGAAGGCCGGCAGTTACTTTGAGGGCATTTCGCCGGAGGCGTTTACGAACCCGGCGTATCGGCAGGTGCGTGACGCGATCGAGAAGGCTGGTGGAGTGACCGGCGCGCATGTGGGACCGCAGTTTTTGGCGAAGGTGGCGCAGGAGATGCTGGACCTGGTGGGCCGCAACTTCGTCTCCGAGTTGGCGGTGGAGCCGATGCACCCGGACGACATTGACCATTACGTGGATTCGGTGCTTTCACGCCTGCAGGAGACCCGCGTGGGGGATCAGATCGCGCTGTTGAAGGCGCAGCTGCAGCGCATGCGCCCCTCTGACGACGAGGCAGCCTACAACGCGCTGTTTTCCGACTTGGTGGCGTTGGAGCAGGCGCGCCGCGAGCTCAACGACCGCGCCCTGCGCGGTGGGGCGTACGGGCCGCAAAGCTAGTTGCCCTTAGCTTTGGCCTCCTGCCACAGCCGGTCTTGGGTTTCGGCGTCGACGGGGCCGGAGCTGCCGTCGAAAAGGTAGGGGGAGCGCGCCTTCATCTTGTCGACGAACCCCTGCGCCACCCCCGCGAACCCGAATGCGCCGCGCTCTGCTGCGATTTCGGCGTGGAAGAGGACCTGGAGCAGGACGTCGGAAAGTTCTTTGCGCAGGGCTTCGTCGCCTTCGTTGTCGGTGATGGCGGCGGCGAGCTCCTCGGTTTCCTCGTGGAGGTAGGGCAGGAGCGTTTCGTGCGTCATGGAGCGTTCCCACTGCCCGCGCGTGCGTGCCACGTGCATGACGGACACTGCCTGGTGGACGGGGTCCTCGAGCGAGGGCACCCGTTCGACGTGCTCACCCTTCGCGATGCGCTCCCGCACCACCTCGTCGTCCTCGTTCGTGGTGAGGAGCCAGGGGGAGGGGCCGTCGGGGGCGTCGGCAAGGTCCCACCGCACGGAGACGGGCACTTCCATGGTGAACTGCACTGGTCCGCGGATGCGCTGCGCTACCGAAACGGGCAGCATGTCGGGCCAACGAGGGTCAAGCACGAGGATGGTCATAGTGTGTAACAATAGTCCGCATGACAAACCAGATTGCAGAAGCCATCAAGGCCGTTTCCCCAACCGCGGAAGCCGTCGCGCAAGAAACCGTCAGCTTTTCCCCGATCCGCTGGAAGACCGGCTGGCCGCACAACCTGCGCCGCGTCCCACCCTTCCGTGACGACGCCACCGCGACGCTGACCCGCCGCGAAGTCTTCGCTTTCGCGCAGGATGTGGCGGATTCCGAGTTCGCCCGCGACCAGATCATCGACTTTTTGGGCGCGTCCTTCGCGTTCCAGGGCGGCAAGAACGCGCAGGCGCAGTTGAAGCTGCAGCAGTTCCTGCGCAACAAGGGCAAGGCGAACGCACTGCTGCAGGCGCTGCGTAAGGTCGGCTCCGGGGAGCTCACGCCGGTCCAGCAGTACGAGACCGTCGTGGCTACCGGCCTGCCTGCGAAGTTCGCGTCGGGCCTGATCTATTTCCTGGCCGGCCCGCAGGAGGCCGCCGACGAGAAGCCGCTCATCATCTGCTCCAACCGCGCGAAGGGCGCCGGCCTGGACGTAACCAGCGACTGGTCCGCCGACGAGTACGGCGCCTACCTGGCGGCTATCAAGGCCGGGCGCGACGAGCACGCCCCCGACCTGCCTCTCGACGCGGTAGAATTCGCGTTACGTGAGCACGCCCGCCAAGGATAGGAGACCATCATGAAGGCGCGTACAACGGTTCTTGCTGGACTTACACTGAGCTGCGTGGCGCTAGCCGGGTGTTCGACAGGGAAGTCGACGGACCTGGGCTTCGCAGCCGCAGCGCAGGAGGGCGCACCGTTTACGGTGTCGCAGGTTGCCGGCGAGCAGGCCGAGCGCGCCTACCTCTTCTGCCCGTACACGGACAAGGCGCAGGCTGAGGCCCTGGGGTTTGATCCCGACGATGTCTACAGCATCAACGACAACTCACAGCGCTGGGAGACCTGGAGCGGCATCGGCGTCATCTTCAGCGATGATCGCACACCCGCCATCGAGTGGTTCGACCCCTCAATTATCGACGCCTGCCCCGGCGCCACCACCGGCGATCCCGTCGATGTGCACGCCCCGATTACCCCCACCGTCGAGCCCGTTGAGTTCGCGGGCGACGAAGGCCCCACCGACGTGATCAAGTTGGTGGTGGAGTAGGGGCTTCTTTGGGGATTGTGCGCTAGCGGGGGTGCGCACCACATTCCCTCACAGGTTTTGTCCGACCTGGGCTTTTGCCGCGCTCGCCGATCGGAATCGTGGAATGTGGTGCGCGTGCTGCTTGGACTGACACCACATTCCCTCCCGTGCTTTACGTGACCTGGGGAAACGCAAAAGTCGGCGAAGAAAAACGGGAATTTGGTGCGCAAGCAACGGGGCGAGCGCCTAATACCTAGCGTGCCAGGAGCTGGCCCAAGTCCAGGTTGGAGGACAGCTGCTGCAGCTGCGGTGGGATGTTGGTCTGTGAGCTGCCGAGGAGCTTCGCCCAGTCCTGTACTGGGTCCGGCTTCACGATGCCGCACTCCAGCGCACGGTCCGCAACCGCCTGGACGGTGCCGCCGGACATGACGCGAAGGGCGATGGAGTCGCCGATCTTGCCATTGAGGTTGTTGACCAGCTGCTGGCGGGTGGTGTCCTTGCCGGCGACGCCGGTGCCGTTGAGGGTGACGCGCAGGGTGTTGCAGTTCATGGTCTTGACGTTGCCGTTGACCAGCTGCAGGAGCGAGGTGGCGTCCTGTGCCTGTGCTGCTGGTGCTGCGAGGCCTGCCAGGCCGGTCAGGGCTGCGACGCCGATGGCTGCGATACGGGTGGAAATGCGCATAGGGTGCTCACTTTCAGGTTGTAAATAGGTGCTTGAAAAACAGAACGGGATACACCATACCTGTTACTGGTGTGACGCAAGTGAAAATTGGGGATTACGGGGGTAGTGTAGGATCTTCTGCCATGACGTTTTCTGGCCGTCCCGGCAGGCGTGCGCGCGGGTGTGGGTGTGTGGCGCTGCTTGTCGTTGTCGGCGCGGTGGTGATGGTTGTTGCGTTGGTGGCTTTCCTGCTCAGTGCGCTTGGTGGCCCCGAGCAGTTCGTGCAGCGCCAACCCGTCCCGGAAGACGTACCCCCGGCTGCGACCACGCCACCACCTGCTATCGACGTCCACGCGCCCGGCCGAACCGCCAACGAACTCCACGCGTGGGCTGCCCCTATTGCAGAGGAGATCGGGGTCGACCCGCAGGCGGTGCGTGCTTACGGCAACGCCGCCTTGATCGCGGCGGAGGCCTGGCCTGCCTGCAATCTGCAGTGGAATACGCTCGCTGGCATCGGATGGGTGGAGACCCGCCACGGCACCTATACGGGTAAGAAGTTCGACGCTGGTCGCCTCGACGAGAACGGGGTGGCGCAGCCGCCGATCGTCGGCCCGGCGCTCGACGGCACGGGCAACTTCGCACTCATTTCGGACACGGACGGCGGCGCCCTCGATAGTGATACCGAGTTCGACCGCGCGGTGGGGCCGATGCAGTTCATCCCCGGCTCGTGGGCGATCTATGGCCGCGACGCCGACGGCGATGGGGTAGCAAACCCGCAGCAAATTGACGACGCCGCCCTGAGTGCCGCGAACCTCCTCTGTGCGAACGGGCGCGACCTGTCCACTGCGGAGGGGTGGTCGGATGCGGTGCTGACGTATAACCACTCGCGCGAGTACCTCCACAACGTCCGCGATGCCGCTGCGAACTACGCGCTCACCCAGCGCGCCACCCGGTAGGCGTGCCGCGGCCATGCCGAGAAAGCCACAAAAGTGGGCGAAACCGGGCATGGGCAAAAGGTTTGACGAAGATCACATTCCGAATGGTGTGACCTTAAATGGCGTGGTTGTGAGCCTATCGCTGCACGGAAACGCAGGGAAAGCGCGAGTGTGACGAACACCAACAAGCATTTTTTGTTGCGATCTGGAACAATCGGTAACGGAAATTTGGTTTGGCCAATCTCAAGGAGATGAACTGTAGTGGCTGATATTATGCACGTCTTTGCTCGTGAAATTCTGGACTCTCGCGGTAACCCAACCGTTGAGGCTGAGGTTTTCCTCGACGATGGTGCGCACGGCATTGCGGGTGTTCCTTCCGGTGCGTCCACTGGCGCACACGAGGCGCACGAGCTGCGTGACGGTGGCGATCGCTACGGCGGCAAGGGTGTCCAGAAGGCTGTCAAGAACGTCAACGAGGAGATCGCTGACGCACTGGCTGGCATCGAGGCTGACGATCAGCGTCTGCTCGACAAGGCAATGATCGAGCTCGACGGCACGGACAACAAGTCCCGCCTCGGCGCGAACGCGATCCTGGGCGTGTCCATCGCTGCGGCGAAGGCTGCTGCTGAATCCGCTGGTCTGCCGCTGTACCGCTACATCGGTGGCCCGAACGCTCACATCCTGCCTGTTCCGATGATGAACATCGTCAATGGTGGCGAGCACGCTGACTCCGGCGTTGACGTCCAGGAGTTCATGATTGCTCCGCTGAGCGCTGAGTCCTTCGCTGAGGCACTGCGCATGGGTGCAGAGGTCTACCACTCCCTGAAGTCCGTCATCAATGCAAAGGGCCTGTCCACCGGCCTTGGCGACGAAGGCGGCTTCGCTCCTTCCGTCGACTCCACCCGCGCAGCGCTTGACCTGATCGTTGAGGCAATCGAGAAGGCTGGCTTCAAGCCTGGCGAGGACGTCGCACTGGCTCTGGACGTTGCTTCCTCCGAGTTCTTCGAGGATGGCGTGTACAAGTTCGAGGGCGGCGAGCACACCGCTGAGGAGATGGCCAAGGTCTACGAGGAGCTCATCGCTGAGTACCCAATCGTCTCCATCGAGGACCCACTGCAGGAAGATGACTGGGAGGGCTACGCAAACCTGACCAAGACCATCGGCGACAAGGTCCAGATTGTTGGCGACGACTTCTTCGTCACCAACCCTGAGCGCCTCGCACGCGGCATCAAGGAGCACGCTGCGAACGCCCTGCTGGTGAAGGTCAACCAGATCGGTACCCTGACCGAGACCTTCGACGCTGTGGACATGGCTCACCGCGCTGGCTACCGCACCATGATGTCCCACCGCTCCGGCGAGACCGAGGACACGACCATTGCGGATCTCGCAGTGGCTCTGGGCTGTGGCCAGATCAAGACTGGTGCACCGGCTCGTTCCGAGCGCGTTGCTAAGTACAACCAGCTGCTGCGCATCGAGGAAGAGCTCGGCGACGCCGCTGTTTACGCTGGTCGTTCCGCATTCCCACGCTTCAAGTAATCGCTTGATTCGTACGCACCCCCTGCCGATCGCGCGCTCGCGCGTGGCAGGGGGTGTCGCGTTTTTCCCTGCTGTACACTAATGAGCACTATGAGCACTGGCACGCCCCAAGACAAGCACACAGCGAAGCGCCGCAGGAAGCGGCTGGCTCGCACTGTGCCCGTGGCGTCCCGCGAGCAGCGCAAGCAGCAGCTCGCCGAGCAGAAGGCAAACAGGGAGTCGCGCTTCGCCGCCCCCAATTTAGCGACGCTCGCCCTGCTCATCATCGTCCTCATCGCCGTCCTCGTGGCAGTAGCAGCCCCACTTCGTAATTTCTACGAGGGCCGCAACGAGATCGCGCGTGCCCAGGCAAACATTGAGCACTTGGAGCGCCGCCAGGCGGACCTTGAGCGCGAAATCGCGAAGTACGAGGACCCTGAGTACCTCAACGAGGTCGCCCGCCGCCGCCTCGGCGTGATGGAGCCCGGCGAGTCCGCCTGGCGAGTCATCGACCCCCGCATGACCCACGGCACCACCATCACCTCCGACGAAACCCCCGACGACCGCGGCTGGGCCGTATTCCTCTGGGACTCGCTACGCGAGGTCCCCGAGGACGTCCCCGCTGACGCTCCTGAAGAATTGCCCGCCCCGGCAGAATCGCCTGCTCCCGAAGCGCCCGCGGAAGCACCTGCGGCGCCTGAAGCGCCTGAAGCGCAGTAGCCCGAGCCTAAAAGGTAGCAACAGGATTACTGCAATCCACTTTTTGCGCGCTCCCACCTGGATTATTCCAATCCTTTTACTCCCATTTGGAGAATCACCAGGCTGCCAGCCCCACCCCACCCCGAGCGCTCCCGTTGACCGACTAACAGCGTGCTATTAGCAGCGTGCGATTAAAGGAGTGCGACGCTGGTCGCCGAAAACCGCCAAGCCCGGCCCAAACAGCGCGACCTGCATCGCACGACATCTAGCACACGCTTTTTACGCCCACGCTGGGGTCCAACAAGCGCAATCAAGAACCAGAACTGTGTAGCCTGAAACCAACCCAACGGCTTGCGACAACGAGAGGAGCAGTGGCTGATTGATTACCTCACGCTCCCGAAAAGAAAGAAGCGCTCGAAGCTCACTGAGTTCTTCGGCTGGGTCCTTGGGTTTTAACGTTTAACCAGGCAAGTTAAAGTATTCTCAATTCTGTTGCGCCGTTTTCATTACCAAGATTGAAAGGAGGGAAGCGATGGGGGTTCTGCGTGTTGATATCGAACCGTCTGTGCTGGACTGGGCGCTGCGACGTACAGGACTCAGTGACGAAAAGCTCCGTGCCACGTTTCCCAAGGTAAACGATTGGCGCTCAGGGGAGGAGCGTCCGACGCTCAACCAAGCGAAGGAACTAGCGAAGAAGGCACGAATCCCATTTGGAAGGCTCCTTCTTCAGGCGCCTTCTGGCGAAGAGACTGATGTACCTGATTTTCGTACTGTCAGAAATGAGCGTCTCGATGGGCTGAGTCCTGATCTGCAGGAAGTTATTCACTCCGCCGAGGCGCGCTTGGGGTGGTACTCGGATTACGCGGAGGAAGTTGGAATTCCTGGTCCTGAAATTCTGCGCTCTGCCCAAGATTCCACCAGTTCCATCCTGGCTGCTCGCCAGGCTCGCATCGCGCTGGGGTTTGACGAGGCTTCTGCAATTCCTGCGCCAGAGAGAGTGACGACACTAGCGCATCAGATGGAAGATGTAGGGATTTTAGTATCCCGAAATTCCATTGTCGGAAACTCTACGCAACGTCATTTCAGTATTGATGAGTTCCGCGGATTCACCCTGATTGATGGGGAATTCTGCCTGGTGTTTGTGAATACAAGTGACGCTAAAACTGCGCAGCTCTTCAGTCTCGCCCACGAGTTGGGTCATGTTGCTTTGGGGAAGGCTGGTATTTCTGACCACAGCGATCACCTGCGGGTAGAGCGCTGGTGTAACGAGTTTGCAGCGGCATTCATTGCCCCAGAGACTGCAGTGAAAGAACGGTACAACAAGAAGTGTTCTTTGCTCGACAACGTCACGTCTCTGGCAAGCGTGTTTGGCATCAGTAGGGAAGCGATGCTGTTGCGCTTGAAAGATATTTTCCTGATCGAGCAACAAGAGTTCGACGAAGTTATGCGATTGGTCCGTGTCAGGAAAGAAAAGAAAGCTACACAAGAAGGCAGCGGCGGTCCTTCGTTCCATGTCCTCGTTCGGTCTCGCGTCGGCGAGCGGTTCTTCGAGACGATCACCTTTGCCGCAAAGTCTGGACAGATTCCTGAGAGAGATGCTGCGCGGCTTCTTGGCGCTGCCTCGTATAAGTCCTTTGAGAACCTGGTGAAGAAAAGCGATTGGGCTAGCAGGGAGGCAGAGTACTTAGGAAGCAAATTTCAGCTGATCGGGGATTAGGTTTTAGAAAGCGCAGGCAGGACAGGGTGCGCAGCGAAACCAAAGGGATCGATATTAGAACGTCTTTGCGTATCGATTCGAGTAAACTTTGGTGATATGTGTATCGATGAAGGAAACGAGCAGACAATTACCCGCTTGCTGGATAAGAGTGAGGAGGCGTTTGTTCTTGCTGTCGAACTGTACAATCGACCGAGCTTAAAATACGGTGCGGAAAGTTGTTCGATTTTGTTGTGCAATGCTTGGGAGCTGATGCTGAAAGCTCACATGATCAGAAAGTGGGGCATTGATTCAATTTACTTCAAAGATGATCCTAGTAGGACTCTTGCTCTTTCCGATTGTTTGAAGAGGGTTTTTACGAATGAGAAGGATCCTCTTCGGGTAAACATGAAGAATGTGATGGAGTTTCGTAATACGAACACGCACTTCATTACAGACGAGTACGACTTGTTTTATGGGCCCTTCTTGCAGTCGTGCGTGGAAAACTATGCGGACAAGCTTTGGGAATTGCATAACCGTTCGGTAAGCGAGCTCATCCCAGACAATCGGTTGGCCTTGGCAATGAGAAGAGGTGCAATCGTTCCTGACGTTATTCGGACAAAGTATGACGCTGCAGTTGCGCAGGAACTACTTGCCCGGCGGAAAGATGTTGCGGATGCTATCGGGGCTGAAGGAAATCAGAGGATCGCGGCGACTTACGAGACCTCGTTGAGGCTGGTTAAAAAGAAGAATGATGCAGATTTGAATGTTTACATTCAAAACGGATCGGAGCATGGCATCGCCATCGTCAAGGATGTGAAAGATGCCGTTAGCTTTTATCCTTATACTGCTGGTAACGCGACTAAAAAGATCGATTCTTTGTTAAAGAAAAGAGGCATTACTTTTTGCTTCAATGGTTCAGTGAAAGAGAAGTTTACTACGTATGCTTTCCAACTCTTTACCAAAGCGTACGAGATGAAAGGCGATGAGCGCTTCTCCTACGACCGTAAGACTGCGGGAGAGAAAACGAGCAATTGGATATATTCCGAGGCAGCAGTCGAATTTATCGCGCATCAAGTTGAAAAAGACCCTGGTCACTGTCTTGATCAGTTAAGAAGGAAAATTAATACAAAATAACTGAGCCGCAAATCGCCTTCGAAAAGTAAAACACCAACCCTTGGAGCAAAGGAATTCTCAGGTCGTTTGACCTTACTCCCATTCGGGAACCCAGCTGTATCCTTCTCGGGTTGGTGCTGTGATACACATTCTACGCAACCTTAGTCAGTTAGGCAATGCCCCCATGACTGATTGTGCAAGAAGCAGCTGAAGCCTCAACCCACCTCCGCCGCACCGTTCCGCCACCGCCCACCTCGTGTGGAACAATGTTGCTCATGCAACCGACTCAAGAGGATCTCAATATCATTCAGGAGCAGCTCGGCCGCCCGCCACGCGGTGTGCTGGAAATTTCCTACCGCACGCCCGACGGTCAGCCTGCGGTGGTCAAGACTGCACCCAAGCTTGACGACGGCACTCCGTTCCCCACGCTCTACTACCTGACGGACCGCCGTCTCACGGCCGAGGCTTCGCGTTTGGAGGGCGCTCAGGTGATGAAGTGGATGGAGGCCCGCCTGGCCCAGGACGAGGACTTGCAGAAGGATTACCGCCGCGCCCACGAGTACTTTTTGGCGAAGCGCAACGAGATTGAGGACTTGGGTACGGACTTCTCCGGCGGTGGCATGCCGGATCGGGTGAAGTGCTTGCACGTGCTGATTGCGTACGCGTTGGCGGAGGGCCCGGAGCACTTCCGTTTCGGTACGGAGGCTGTGGCGCTCGCTGCCGAGCACGGCAACCTGCGTGGCACCGCGATTCCTGCCGACTGGCCGACGCTCGAAGACCTCGGCATCACGCTTGCTGAGGCGGGGGAGCACCTCGCATGAGCCAGCCGGTAACGCTCGCTGCGGTCGACTGCGGCACGAACTCCATCCGCCTGCTGATCACCCGCTTCGACCCCACAACGAACACGTTCGAGGAGGTGTGCCGCGAGAACATCATCGTGCGTTTGGGCCAGGGCGTGGACGAGACGGGCGCGTTTAACCCGGAGGCGATTGAGCGCACCCGCAAGGCGCTCGCTACTTACACCGAGCGCATGCTCGCCGAGGGTGTGCAGCGTGTGCGCATGGTCGCCACCTCTGCGACTCGCGACGCCTCCAACCGCGACGTCTTCTTTGACATGACCCGCGAGCTGCTCAGCCAGATCCAGCCCCGCGCACAGGCTGAGGTGATCACGGGGGAGGAGGAAGCCCAGCTTTCCTTCATCGGCGCCACGATGGACCTTCCCACAGGCGACGGCCCCTTCTGCGTCATCGACTTAGGCGGCGGCTCCACCGAGTTCGTGGTAGGCAACGGCGACGCAATCGAGGGCCGCATCTCCACCCAGATGGGGTGCGTGCGCCTCACGGAGCGTTTCTTGCGCTCGGATCCGCCAGCGCCCGAGGAGCTGCGTGCGGCCCGCGACTACGCGCGTGAGCAGGTCCAGCACGCGGCAGCGGTGGTCAACATGGCGAAGGCCCGCACGGTGGTCGGCTGCGCCGGCACCTTTACGACGCTCTCCGCGCTCACCCAGCGCCTTCCCGAGTACGACCCAGCCCGCATCCACCTCTCACGCCTCTCCTTCGAGGACCTGCGTGCCACCATCGCGGAGATCCAGGCGTTGAGCGTGCAGGAACGCAAGGACCACCCGGTGATCCACCCCGGGCGTGCCGACGTCATCCCCGCCGGCGCTGCCGTCGTTGAGGAAATATTAAAAGCCGCCGAGGATCTCACTGGTCTTGACTCGATTGTGATCAGTGAGAAAGACATCCTCGACGGCATCGTGGCCTCGTTGGCAAGCCACGAGTAACTATCTTAACGTATAGCGAAGTTAGTCCTCGTCCGGCTCCAGGATTTGGTCCTGGTGCCCCCGTTTGCCCCGTAAATCCTTGATCTCGCGCATACGGGGCTCCGGATCGATCTTGTTCGCAATGGCCTTACGGGTGGAGGTCACCACCTGTTTGGCAACCGGCGAGTTCACCGCCTTCTGCGTGGCGTTGACAATCTGGTGATAGCGCTTGCGACCGGCTTTCGTGCCGAACACGTACCCGGCGGCTGCTCCGACAACGAATTGAATCATGGGTGCCATAGTACAGAGGATTACGATCTTGCTTCAGTACTGCCACAATTAAGGTTTTAAGAAAGCTAACCGTTATCCTGGAAACCAAGGCACACGCCGATATTGCGATGACTGTTGGTGCACTCTGTGAGAAGGGAATGAAGTTGGCTCGTATTTTGGTGCTATCGCATTATTGGGCGCCAGAAAATGGGGTCCCACAGCGGAGGTGGACGTGGCTCACTGAGATGCTGCACGAGCAGGGGCATTCCGTCAGTGTCATCGCGCCACCGCCGCATTACAATCGCGTGAATGATTGGGCGGAACGCGCCAAGGACGCAAGAGTGCGCACTCGGCGCCGCATTCGGGGGGTGAACAAAGTCGAGTGGGGACCATCGGGGGAGCGGATCTTTCGGACACAGTATCTGACTGGTGGCTCCGGGCTGACAGCGAAGGCTTTGAACCAAGGATTTGTTGCGCTCTCGACGCTGCTGAAAGTCGCCAAACAGCGCGATAAGGCGGAGGATGCGACGCCTGATCTCATCATTGGTACGGTTCCTGCGCTGCCTACGGCATTCATTACTCCGCTCGCTGCGAAGCTGCTTGGAGTGCCGTATGTGATTGATTTGCGGGATGCCTGGCCGGATTTGTTGAAGTACTCGAATGACTGGAACTCTGGACTGGGTGAATCTTCGTGGCGGGAACGAATCTTTGGTAAAGGACCAAAGCAGGTTGTGATCGCCATTGTTTCGCACTTGTTGAAGAAGTCGTTGCGCAACGCTGCCGGTGTGATTGTTACCGCCGATGATTTGGGGGAACAGCTTCAGACAAAGCTAGCTCGCAGAGGCGCAGGCGTTCCGGTGAACGTTTGTACCGTGCGAAATGTGTTTCCAGTCAAAAGCGCATTTTCAAGGGAACATGCAACCTCTGTGCACCATGTGGATAGTGAACGCCCGTACCTCAATGTGTTGTACGCCGGCACGTTAGGTCGAGCCCAAAAACTTGGCAATGCGATCGAGGCAGCAGAGATAGCCCACCGACAAGGTGTTGATGTGCACTTGAAGCTCATCGGCGCTGGAGTGACCAAAGAAGCTCTGCAAAACCAAGCACGGGAACTCGACGCGGATATCGAAATTCTGCCTAGGACCTCAGCAGATGCGCTCGAGCAGTACTATGCCTGGGCTGATACCGCACTAGTACATCTTGCTGATTGGGCACCGCTACAGCGCGCAGTGCCTTCGAAAACGTACGAGCTCATGGAAGCCGGGATCCATATCAGTGGGGCAGTGGACGGCGAGCCTGCTCGTCTAATCGAACAGCTGCACGCGGGACATACTGTGCCGGCCGAGGATCCACAGGCACTGGCACAGCTCTGGGTACGGCTGGCACATAACCGGGAGCAATTGGAAGTCCCGAGTAATGCGGCTCAGTGGGTAGTTCACGAGCGAGACGTCGCGAGTCCAGCCGCGCTACAGAAGTTTCTCGACGCCCTCTCGAACTAAGGCAGTACCGTGAAATCGTTGCTCAAACTTGCGTATCTGCGCCAAGCCATTTTTACTGCGGGATTTATCGCGCAGCAGTGCAGAACTGACGCTGATGCGTTTGCACGCAACGTAGCGCAGCGGCTCAAGCACGTTCAGATCGTGGGTCCGGTACTGCAACCTCGTGTGCTTTCGGATCAAGATGGCGATCGACAGGACATGGCGAAGGCTGCTCGTCATGCTTTCGAATCTGGTAATTTCTCGGAAGCCATCGACTTGCTCGCAGGCAGTCGACGTCACCGGCTGACACGCCAACGTTATGAGTTTGAGCGGGCGAGACTGCATCAAGGCATTGAGTCGTCCTTGCCGCTGCGCGGTGCGGAACGCGTGTTTCACTACTTGACCAACTCGTTGCCACACACAAGCGCGGGATACTCGCTGCGAAGCCACGCAGTACTGCAATGCATGCAGTCCGCGGGCATTCAGATAGCAGCTGCGACGCGGTACGGATATCCGAATATTGTTGGAAAGCTAGCTGCCGGTGAGCATGAGCGTGTAGATAGTGTTGATTATTTTCGGATGCTGCCCTTGTGGCCATCGAACTCCTTTTTTACACAGCAAGACCGAGCTGTAAAACAGCTAGTACGGTATGCAGGGAAGTTCGGTGCTGAAGCACTGCACACTACGACGGGGTTTGAAAATGCCTTGATCGTCAGCCGCGCAGCAAAACGGCTCGGCATCCCGTGGGTGTACGAGATGCGGGGCGCACCGGAACAAACATGGCTTTCAAAGCAGCCAACGGACAAACGCGAGACTGCGAAGCAATCTGAGTACTACCAAGCGGCACACCGCCAGGAACTCGAGGCGGCTCGTCAGGCAGCTGCAGTGGTGGTGCTGAGCGAGATTACAAAACGGTCTCTGATTGAGCGCGGAATTAGTGCTGAAAAGATTGTGGTTGCGCCGAACGGCGTGCCCGATGACGTGTTTCAGCGCCGCGATTCGAAGCTTGAACTACGCCGGGAGCTGCGCCTTCCCGAGGGCAAGACGCTTGTGGGAGCCATCACCGCAGTTGTCGACTACGAAGGTCTGGAGTACTTCCTCGAAGCACTCACAAAGCTCGATGAGTCTTTCTTGGGTGTCGTAGTGGGAGATGGGGTAGCGCTGGAGGGGCTGAAGGAACAGGCTCAATCGCTAGGCATTGAACAGCGAGTGCGTTTCGTCGGCCGGCAGCCTGCGAGCAGCATCCACAAATGGTACGGGGCGCTCGACGTCTTCGTAGTGCCGCGCAAGGACACTGTCGTGTGTAGGAACGTGACTCCTATTAAGTCGGTGATGGCACAGGCACTCGACATCCCTGTTGTTGCTTCTGATCTACCGGCGCTTCGCGAAGTGACCGGTGGTATAGAAACGTACGTGGAACCGGAGAACGCGATGTCGTTGGCGGAGGGAATCCGCGTCGCGGCAAGCCTCGAACATGACGAAAGGCGTACATTATGGGCATGTACCAGAGCCTGGTCGGCTGTGGCGCACCAATACTCCACGCTATACAAGTAGCGAACAAAATAGCGTTGCTACTGCGTGCTTACTAAGCTGTAACAGTTAGGCTTTGAATGACGGAGAGTTGTTGCACCGCCAGTGGAAGGATTGTTGATGAGTCTTGATACGAACAGTGACGAAGAGAGTCACCAGCCTTCCAACACTGTCGTTGTGGATACGTCGTCGTTGAAAAAGCTTTCAGCGCGGCCGCCTATCGGGCAGTACATTGCTGAGATCTGGCAGCGACGCTACTTCCTGCACGCAGATGCCACCGCGAAGGCGTTTCGCACGCCACGTGACGTCTGGATGGGCAAAGTCTGGCTTATCATTTCGCCATTGATTGACGCGATGATGTACGCCGTAATTTTCGGTTTAATCATTCGCACGAGTAATGGTATCCAGAATTTCCCTGGGTATGTGGTGCTCGGTGTCACGGTCTTCCAAATTTTCCAGAAGTACATCACCGACGGTAATGATTTGGTGAAGAAACAGCAGAATCTGATCAAGTCATTCATGTTCCCACGTGCGGCGCTGGTGCTTTCGCAGAGCTTGCGGCTGTTCTATTCGACGATGCTACCTGTGGGAGTTGCGACGGTCTTTACCCTGTTAACGCAGATCCACGAGCCGTTGCACTGGACGATCATCTTTCTCATTCCGCTTTTCTTCCTAGCACACATTTTCGGTACGGGCATCATGTTCATCGTTGCGCGTGTCACCGCCTTTTATCCGGACGCAGAAATTATCTTCCGCCTGGGTCAGCGTTTCTGGTTCTACAGTTCCGGTGTGTTCTTCTCCGTTGAACGTTTTGTCCACCAGCCGGTGCTGAAAGACGTCATGGAAAATAATCCTGGATACCAGTTCCTGATGGCCGCTCGTAATTGTGTTATGTATGGTCAGGTGCCGTCGATGGATCTCTGGGGGCCGATCATTATATGGTCGTTTGCCACCTTCGCTGTTGGATTCCTTTTCTTCTGGAGGGCGGAAGAGCGCTATGTCACAGTCAAATAGCAACGACAGCGCGATGGTTCCTTCGATCGTGCTTCAGAACATCACCATGGACTACCCAGTGAAGTCTGAGGAAAAGCGCTTCGGCTGGGACACAGTTCGCGCACTCGATGGCATCAACCTCGTGATGTATGAAGGGCAGTCGGTTGGGTTCTTCGGCCAAAACGGCTCTGGGAAGTCGACCATGATGCGGATCATCGCTGGGGCTGAGCGGCCGTCGAGCGGTGAAGTGCGAGTGAAATCTCAACCGACGCTCATGGGCGTGCGTGCTGCGCTGCAGCCGCGACTGTCTGGTGCGAAGAACATTCGGATCGGCTGCCTTGCAATGGGGATGACGCCTGAAGAAACCGAGGCTGCATTCCCTGGGATCATCGAGCTGGCTGATATCGGAGATGCGATCGACCGTCCGATGAACACGTATTCCTCCGGGCAGGGAGCACGCCTGGGATTTTCGATTGGGCTGGCAACGAACCCCGAAATTCTCATCGTTGACGAGACTCTCTCTACTGGCGATGCGGCGTTCGCACAACGGGCAGAAGCAAAGATGCAGGCGTTGATTGATAGTGCTGGCACCGTCTTACTTGTTTCGCATTCACCGAAACAGCTGGAGGCAATGTGTGATCGGGGAGTGTGGATTCACGAAGGAAAGATCATCGCTGATGGTGACGTGGAGGGGGTTTCGGCAAAGTACCAAGAGTGGGTCAAGCTGAAAGGGGCGAATGATTTCGCTGCCGCGGACGAAGTCATCGAACAGGTTCGGTTGGGATATTCTAGCCCCAACATTGTTTTTAAGTAGCGGAGAACACGAGTGGGATTGGGAAACATCCGGACAGCGCTTTCGTATGCGCATGATGCGCGCGCGTGGCTGAGGCAGGCTCGCCACGCGGGAAATTGGGTGCATACGAAGGCGGCAAAGGCTCCGATCCTCAGCGTGGTTATCCCTTGTCACAACGCTGCACGCTGGATTGCGACCTTGGTGCACTCGGTTCAATCACAAGGCATCGATGAGCTCGAAATTCTGGTAGTCGATGATGCATCGACCGATGCTTCCAGAGCTATCTTGAATTCGCTTGCGCTGCTCGACAAACGGATCAAGATCATCGACGGTGAAGGGCGTGGCCCCGGTGCGGCTCGCAATCTCGCGATACAGCAGGCACAGGGAGAGTTTCTCACTTTCGCCGATGCTGATGACATCGTGCTTCCAGGTGCGTACTCTTCAATGCTTGATTCGTTGAAAACAACGGGAAGTGACTTTGTCTTTGGTGGGTACGTTCGCCATAAGGGCAGCTCGGTTTCGCGCCCCCAGATTGTTGAGGCGACGCACCGAGAAGATTTAGCAAATGCGACTGCGGAAACGTTTCCTCAGGCGTTTGAGGAACCAGTGCTGTGGAACAAGATTTTCCGCACCGACTTCTGGAATACACGCGTCGGACCAATTCCCGAGGACGTGAACTATGAGGACCAACCTCCAGTGCTGCGAGCGATCTGTGCAGCAACTTCATTCGATGTGCTGAAGCGGGATGTGTATTCGTGGAGGATGTCTGAAGTAGGCACATCACGGTCGAATGACAAGGCGGTTCTACAGGATGTTCAAGATAGAGCGATTGTTACTCGGCAAATGTGGGTTGAGGCTTTTCAGCTAGGAGCGCCTGGTGAGCTCCTAGAGTTCATGTTGGAGCGGTTTATCGCACGGGACATGTATTTGTTCGCTGTTCATCTGCCACACAAAGCGCCTGGGGATCCGTACAGAGAAGTCATGCGAAACTTAACCAGCGAGATGGCTGGGTGGTCCCGGGACTTTCCGGGAGTGCTTCGTCGAATCCCCATACAGCGGCGCACACTGTTCTGGGCTTTGGCTCACGGAACGGATGCGGATGTCAATGAAGAGTTAGGTTTGCGTCTGGATCTCAAACACAGGTATGCATTCGGTCCAGATGGGGCATTGCTTCCTTCTTGTACTCCAGACATTGAGGGTCTTCCTAAGGAATTGCTCCAGGCAGAACCGATAGATGTACCGGTACATGCTGTAGTCCAAGAATTGCGCTGGACAGGGCCATACGACGTGTCTGTTCAGATCAGAGCTTTCATGGTGGGCGTTAACAGCGCGGAAACAGAGATTGCCATTTATGCGCTTGAAAACAAAGGAGAGTTACCTCCCGTTCCGCGGATTGAGGATTTGGACGGAGCAATACGGTTGGATACTCGGCGAACTGCCGATACCCGCAACAATGCTGAAACCCAAGACCCTTGGTTTGATCGGGAACGCGATTCGTACGAGTTTTCTCTAGACCTTCGGCAACACCAGCATCTTGGCATCCTGGTGGTCGCTCGGTGGAACGGCATCGTTTTGATTGATTATTTGAAGCAGAGTAGAGAACCAGCTACAAGGGGCGCTGGACCAGTTGGAAACCAAGAACGATGGTACGTTCAGTCTGAGCGTGCACCCGGAGGACCACGATTTGAACTGCGTCGTCGCCAAGTACAACCTGATGCACTGCTGCTTAAGAAGTGGCGTGCAAGTCTTTTAGCGCTTTATGGGGCGACCACAGGCTTCGGGACTGCTAGTTCGGAAGTGACTGATTTTGTACGTTATTTGAGACCAACCGGTTATCGTGCCCTGTTGGGGTGGTCGAGAAGGACGCCATTACAGATTGGAAGGCGAACTACTGAGTATGTATCTATATCCGAAGACAATGCAGATGACTTTGCCAGCACTGTTATTCGCTCGACGCCGGATGGGCATGCATACATCGATCAGAAATTAATCCGAGTCGTTGCTGATTCTGCAAGTCTGCATGATGGAGTATTGATAGTTGAAGGCCGGTGCACTTCATCTTCAATAAAACCCACTATTTGGCTTCGCTCGTCTCGCGATGTACTTCTAGGGACGACAACTTGGAATCGTCAAAAGTTCAGGACTCATTTCAAGGTACAAGATGCCCGGGATCGAGCATATTTTCTCAGGTTTTCACTCGTACCGAAAAATCGATCGTCACGTTTCGCTATCGAAGCAGGCGAATTGAGAAGCAACACATTCCTGAATGGTTCTGTGCGCTCAATACGTATCGAACCACGCGAGAATGGTACTACAGCGGTCTACTTTCTCCCTCCGACTACGCTTGCGCATTCAACATCATGGGAAACGTATCAAGGCATTCCAGAACAAACTAAGCCATTGTTGGCCGGAGTATTCTTCGAATCATTCAGCGGGAAAAACACTGCCGATAATCCGGGCGCTATATGCGAATACCTGCTTTCCGTGAATTCTGACTTTCCGATTTGGGTGTCCGTACGCGATGACAGGGTTGTGGTCCCCGACGGCGCTATTCCTGTGATCACTGGCAGTGATGCGTGGTACGACAAACTTACTCGAGCCAAAGTTATTGTCGGAAACGACAACTTCCCACTGTGGTTTCGGAAGCGACCGGGTCAGTATTGGTTGCAAACGTGGCATGGTTGGCCTATCAAGCGGCTGCTCTTTGACGCACACCCTAATTTTGTTGGTCTTTCATATAGGCGTTTGATGAAGCGCCAGGCAAGTGACTGGGACTTGTTGCTTGCACAGTCCGATGAAGCAGCTCAACGAATTGCAGGTTCTGCGTACTACACAGGCCCGGTACTGAAAGGAGAGTACCCGAGGAACCTTGCTCTAGCTCGGGCGATGCAAAAAACAGCAAGCATCAAGGCGAAGCTGGGGATTCCTCCGGGCAAGCGAGTGATTTTATGGGCTCCTACATGGCGTTATTTAAGTGAGGATCTAGCTTTTCCAGCGGATAGGATTGCGAAAGATAATGATGCGGTAGTGCTTGTTCGCGGCCATCATATGAAGGCAGTGCACAAAAAGGGCGAGAACGTGAAAAATGTCAGCTCCTACCCGTGTGTGGAGGAGCTTCTTGCCATTGCAGATCTACTAGTTTCGGACTACTCTTCGATCTTCTTTGACTACGCGCTCACTGGTAAGCCATCGATTGTGTATGCACCGGATTTAGAGGCGTACAAGACTCAAGAGCGCGGGTTCTATAGCGATTGGCCTTATGACTCTGGGCGACCAGTTGCACTCACCACCAAGGAGCTTGAATCAGAAATTACGATGATGCTGAGGCAAACCACGCAGTTCAAATCTGATGAATCAGCTCAGCAAGCTGCGATTCAAAAATCTGTGCTTGAGAATCTTGAGCAGATAGAAACCTGGATAATTCAAATGTTGAAGTCCTAGGCTTCTACATGCGCTTCATTCAAACCAAATGATCGAACTTCACCTTGGGCAATGAACTCTGCATCGGAGAGTTTCCAAGTGTGGTTGTTGCCACGCACCTGGATGAAGTTAAACCGGTCTGCGGAGTAGATGTGTCCATTGGCTGCGAGTATCGATTTGAGAAAGGCGGTATCCTCCCCGGTGGTTCTATCTTCAAATGGGTGTTGCTCAAAAGTTTCGCGCGGTCCGAACAACGTTGGGCCTGCAACGAAATTTGTCCACAGATGCTCTTGGTTAGGTCGACGTAGAACAAGGGCATTAGATCCTTCTACATAGGCATATGCTGCTTGTTTCCCAACGAGATCAGCCCCGCTGTACATCACTGCATTGCGCATGTCCTCGAGGTAGTGCGGCAGATAATAGTCGTCGTCGTCGAACTTAGCTATGAAGTCTCCGCTCGACTGAGAAACTGCCGCATTCAAGCAGTTACCGAGCGACCAAGTTTGAGGCGCTTCCAACTTTGTCACTTTGGAAGGGTCGATGCCCAGGTCGAGGCATAGTTTGTTTAGCTGCGCCTGCTTCAGTTCATAGCCATGTGTTATGAGGATGAGTTCTCGCTCTTCTATTGACTGCCTTGCAAACTGACCCAATAAATGTGGCATATTGTCTGGCCGGTTGGATGAACAAATGACTGATACGAGGCCGGACGAGCGAGAAGGGGTTTGAAGCCCAATAGCAGTGAAAAGCTGCTTTGTTCGGTGACTGTAGCAGTGTTCGTTCCAAATGGTTCGTTGGGCACGGTGTACCATTTTTTCGCGGTACTCGGGAGAATTAATCAGTGTAGTGATTGATGCAGCAGCTTCTTCCACAGACTGCACCTCTGCCAAAGTATCGGGACAGAAAAAATTCGTTGTTGCTGGGCTCGGGGTAGTGACGACTGCAGCACCACTAGCTGGAAGCTCAAATAACCGCCGGGCACACATCGAAGGGCTAGTGACCACTGAGTTCACGTTCAAGAACACTTTGTGTTCCTTGTTCGCGGAGAGCATTCGCTCCGGTGGCAAGCTCCCTACGATGTATCGGCGCATCTGCTTCGGGAAACGGTATCGTTTGTCCACGTTTCCAAGCCGAGAGAAGATGCAGAAGTTGAACCCGTTCTTTGACGCCGCGGTGGCAGCTGCCTCAAGGAGGAGATCGAGCTGTTGGCGGCGCTCCGGATATTTGTGATTGAAGTAAGTGCCCGCAAAAGCAATATCACCACGTTGCCAACGCTTATCCCGGATACCTGGCATATTTGGCTGGTTACGAGCAGGGTTATGAATTGCAGGTTGAGCCGCAAACGGCATGACTCCTACGACAGCATCCGGCGCGATCTCACGGTACCGTTCAACCATGTCCGAATCGGTGGTGAAGATGTAATCGAACAGCGACGCGGTGGTAATGAAGTCATCAAAATGTGCAGGGTCTTCTTTGTTCCAGAAGACGGTGGGAATCTTTCTAGCATTGCACCAATGAACCAATCTTGCGATTGCGTGATCAGCTTCAGATGCCGTATTCAAACGACTTCGCCAGCTGCCGTGATTTCCCGAATGTGCTGATTCTACAAGCAGAAAGTCCACGTTCTGATTTTCTAGCTCGATCTCCCAATTATCGGGAGTAGGTACTATCACTTTAAATTCTTCAGACCAGCAGGCTAGTGAAAAATCATCAAGTATCACGGCGCCGGTATATTTCGAAGAATGCTGGTTAAAGGACCTTGAGATGAACTTTGGGCTGGATTCAGGAGAAAAGGCCGCTGACCCTAATTGGGATTGACCAAGGAAAAAGCTTCGTCGGAGGCGGTAAGGAAAGTTGAGCTTCGAAGCACTTTTCTCCAGTTCACTCGATGCTCTATTTGCCAGATACTCAAAATCACCATGCAGGGCTAGTTTAAAAACAGTCCGGACTTTTTTTACGGTAGGGTTCAAATTCATCTCGTGTTTTGCCACTGAAGCGTATCCTTAACAAAATTTGACGGTGTTGATCGTACTCGTAGACGTGGGCAACAATAACGGGTTTTATCCTAATTCGCATCGGTAGCTTGCAGATTTAGTGGACCTTTGCCAAGTTAAGCAAGTTTGAATCTTGAGGGTCATTTAGACAATTTTCTAGGGAGATCGGCTGGTCGGAAAAGGCGTTTACGCGCAAATCGAGCTAGAGCAAGATTTTTAGTAAAGTAATCTGCATGCGCAGAGTAATAACTTATGGGACTTTTGATTTGCTCCACTATGGACATATTCGACTTCTAAAAAGAGCTAAGGAGTTAGGCGATTACCTAATCGTTGCTATTTCGACAGACGAGTTTAATGAAGGTAAAGGTAAGTCGGCGTACTTCTCCTTCGAAGAGAGAAAAGGCATGCTCGAAGCTCTCCGATTCGTTGATCTTGTTATACCTGAGAATGATTGGCGACAAAAACCGGACGATATCAAAAATTACCACGTAGACGTTTTTACGATGGGAGACGATTGGGCTGGAAAATTTGACGAGCAACTCGAAGGTCTTTGTGAAATAGTCTACTTACCGCGAACACCTAGCATTTCTACCACGCAAATTAAAAATGAACTTTCTAAAAAGTAGCCACGGTCCGGCAGATCGGCGGCATTTCATCTCATGAACACCGCTTTTGTAATCAGAGTACCTGGCGAGTTTTGGAAGCAAAACTGCATTACTCAATAGATTCTAGGCAGCAGCGAGCGCATGAAACTAGGGTAGAAACTTAAATGGTAAAAATGAAGAACATCATCTCAGAAATGAAGAACATCCGTCTCAAATCTAAAAGTATTGAAGATAAAGCCAAGGATGCCCTGTCTAGTGACACTGCAGTGAATGCTGCCAAGTATTTGACACCATTTGCACCATCAGCAGCACGCGAAGTTACTGTCAAGTACTTCGATAAAGTTCATGAAGAAGAAATAGCCATCGCCGAGGCAGCTAGGTGGACAAGGGAGCAAAAGACGAATCCTGAAGCGTGGAGACGCTTTGGCTTCCTACTCCAAAAAGCAAAACGATTCGAAGAGGCCATTGAAGCTTACGAAAAAGTTTTGTTGTATTCTCCAAAGTCTGACCTGACTTCTCGAGACTTTGCTTTCTATAATCAAGGGCTTTCGGACGAAGCGCTGGGACGTTACACGTCAGCAATCTCGAAATTTTGGGAGATAAGTGAAGACTCGCCGTTAAGAAACAAAGCGCTATTGAGAATTACTGCGTGTCTAGATAATAGTGGCGCATCACTGGCAGATAAGCGAGTGGCTCTTACTCAAATAGCTTCTGAAATACAGGTTTTAAAGATACATGAAGATCTCGCCAAAATTGAAAATCTACTAGGTAATGATGATAGAGCGTTACGAGTTCTTGAAGAGGCTGATAGTTTCCAGCCACTAACCTCTGGCGCGCTCTACCTGAAAGCTCAACTTTTAGAAGCGGCTGGAGAGATTAGCAAAGCTAAACGCGAATATGATCGCGCACTTGCACGCCTGCCCAAGAACAAGAAAAATTATGGATTGGGTGCCCTGCACTCTCACCATAGGAACTGGGGCGCTGCACTTGATGCGTTTGATAGTGAAGCAGCAATACGAGATATCAGTCCAGATGACTTTCTATATGAGAAGGGAGTTGCTGCAGAAAGTGCGGATCAGTGGGAAGCCGCGGTCGGGAGCTATAGCGCAGCACTAGTTTTTAACAGTAATAGACGATATACCGCATTCAGACTCGCGGTTTCCCTTGAACGATCTGGCGAAATCAATCAAGCAGTTGAGGCGTACCAGTATTCGGCGAGCATCAATGGACAGGATAAGCATGGGGCGTTTTATCATGCAGGTAGACTGTTGAATTCGCTGAAGGAGCATCAACAAGCCTGTTTGTGTTTCTTCAATGATCCGCTAGGCGATGATTGGCGTATTTTCTTCCAGGATCACGAGATAGTCCGCGCTAGCAACTTTCCTGGGATTTCTGGAATCATTCGTGACCAATCGAAACTCAATCTTTTTGAGTTGGAAGCCAAATTGCGGTATTTACTCCAGCTTGGAGAGTACGAGCCTGCACTGAAGCTCGCAAAAGAATTGGTGTTCAGAAACGCTAATCATTCCCCTTCAGGCTGCTGGCTGGTTGGCTCACTACTCTATCGCTTGGGAAAGTACGAAGACGCATGTCGCTACTATCTGCGTATGCGCGTTCCGCGCTGCCCGTATATTGAGCGCACCCCTAAGCCAAAGAATGGCTTGCCTAGTAGGCTTGATGATTACATCGCCTACCGAGAAGGACTACCGATTCAGCCTCATACAGTCCTTTACGAAGTTGGCCATGGATCGAGTATTTCGTGTAATCCCCTGGCAATTTACCGGCGTATGCAGGAAAGGTTTCCCGAGGGTGATTGGCGCCACGTTTGGGTCGTTGATGGCGAGATCCCTGCCCCCAGCGATGTCGCAAATGCAAGGAATGTAGTATTTGTTCAACGGGAAACAGATCGGTATTTTAGGGAACTCGCAACCGCCAAGTACTTAATCAACAACACCTCTTTTGGAAGCTATTTTGTGAGGAGGTCCGGTCAGCGATATGTGAATACGTGGCATGGAACGCCTATTAAAACGCTTGGTGACCAGGTGAAGGGTGAGTTCCTCACATACGGCAACATTTCAAGAAATCTTTTGCAATGTACTGACCTGGCAGTGGGAAATAAGTGGACTGCTGAGGTCATGCTCAAAGATTTTGGGGTCAAGAATCTATTTTCTGGCCAATTGCTAACCGAGGGCGTTGCACGAATTGATGAGCTCGTTACATTGTCGGAGGATGACAAGGAGCAGCTCCGAATTCGACTGGTTGGGGAGGCGGAAGTACGTCCAATTTTGTTGTACGCGCCCACATGGAGAGGGGAAGTCAACACAGACATAGCTGACTCATTCAATCTTGAAGCAGAGCTCCAGGTTATAAAGCTAATGGAAGCTTCAGGCTATCGAGTCTTCTACTCTGCTCATCGCTTCGTTAAGGAACTCGCAGTTGATTCGGAACTTAGTGGATACTTGTTGCCACCAGGTATGAATTCGTATGACGTTATGCCTCTTATCGATGTACTCGTCACTGACTATTCGTCAATCTTTTTTGATTACCTGGCTCTCCGCAAACCTGTAGTCTTCTACACGTATGATCTAGACGAGTACTCAAGCACACGTGGACTATACGACATTAGTTTTCCTGGACCTGTGTGCAGAGATTTGTCTGAGTTTCAGGTAGCGCTTGAGGCACTGCGAGAAGGTGTAGATGAGTTTCAGGCTGAAAGAGAAAAGTTCATAGAAACATATTTGCCGGATGAGGACGGCGGAGCGTGTGACCGAATTATTGATAAAATGATAGCTCCACTGCCGAGACCGAATGCTAATGAGCCTGCATTCGTCTTTCGTCTTTCTTTTCTTCCGAATGGAATCGCTTCATCATTCAGAGCACTAGCCAAGGAGTTGGCTGAGGAGCACGGGAATGGAGCCGTAATAGCGTTTACTGATCGATCTGCCTTGCTTCGCGACGAAACGCGGTTGGAGCAGTTTTCCCTTTTAGACGAGAATATCAGGGTTCTTCCTCGCGCTGGCGGGATTCTTTTGAACGCAGAGGAGAAGTATCTCGATGGTATGCGAAATTCTGGAGATTGGGCCCTGACCACTCGGCAACTTGAGGTGCTTGACGCTGGGTATAGGCGTGAATGGCAACGTAGTTTTGGTGAGTCACGCCCAGAAGCTTCAGTCGAGTTCGATGGGTACACAGGTTTTTGGGCACATATTATGGGTTCAGCACCCGAAAGCACGTCGAAAGTCATCTATTTGCATAATGAAATGGAAGCCGAAAGAAAAACTAAGCACCCGCAGCTGGATGTTGTTTTTGAAGACTACCGTCTTTTCGACCGAGCGATTTCTGTCTCAGAGTCGGTGGCATCTGCAAATGAAGAGTATTTGGCTGGTAAAAAACAGCCATCTGAACATCAACCTCGATTTACGTGGGCAAACAACCTGCTAGATTCAGCTAAAATTGACGCAGCGCTAGAAGCTCCTCTGCCCCGAAAAGTACAGGAGCTAGTCGAAGAGGGTGAGGAATTCATTGTCATCGTCGCCCGACTCTCAATTGAGAAGGCTCATTTGAGGACTCTTGAAGCGTATTCCGAAATACCTAGGGAGGAACGTAAGAAATTAGTTCTCGTTGGAGAAGGGCCGCAGCGACCAGTTCTTGAACAACGGATTAGGGATTTAGGGCTCGAAGATGATGTGTTTTTGGTGGGTTTCTTAAAGAATCCATTGGGGGTAGTGCTTCATGCGCGGGCGTTAGGTTTATTGTCGAAATGGGAGGGGCAAGGGCTGACGCTACTTGAAGCGATGGCCATTGGCGTACCAGTTGTCGCTACTGATATTCCAGGGCCGAGGAGCATTATTTCAGAGTTTGGTGGTTTGATCGTCGAAAATAGTCTGGAAGGCGTAAAGAAAGGCCTACAGTTGATGAGTTCGAGCAACATTACTGCCGTAGACTTTGACTGGAAAGAATACAATCGACAGGCCCTTGCTAAATTCGAGAGTATTTGCGAGTAAACGGTCTTTTTCAAAATGAAGGTGAGCTTTCTGACGTGAGAGTAACTCTTGGTATAACGACTTATGAGGCAAGTGACTATGTCGAACGGTGCATCAAAAGCATTGCTGATCAGCAAAATTTTCCACTAGAAGAGATGGAAGTGCTTATTGTAGATGATGGTAGTTCTGATGACACTGTAGAGAAAGCGAGAAAGGCCATCCAAGAACTTGGCCTTAACGGCAGAGTCCTAGAGCAACAAAATACAGGTAGCCCGAGCACGGGACGCAATCGCATTTTAGACAGTGCAAACGGTGAGTTTCTTTTCTACATCGATGTCGACGACTATTTGGGTGAACATGCTATAAGCTCAATGGTTGAGTTGGCTGACGTTGATAAAGCGGATGTGGTTCTTGGTAAGTTCAAAGGAATCAATCGTGGTGTTCCAAGAGTTCTGTTTAGGAAAACCTTGTCACGGACTGATATTGAATCTTCGCCTCTTGTTGATTCATTGAACGTACTCAAAATGTTCCGGACTGAGTATGCAAGAGGACTTGGATACCGATTTAACCCAACAATCAGCATGGCCGAAGATCATCCGTTCGCACTATCTGCGTATACGCAAACTGACCGTGTTGCCATCCAATCAGACGTAGACTGCTATTATTGGGTCCGACATTTAAGCGAGAAGAGCAAGGCACAACATCTCACTGGACATATTTTACCGGTTGACAAATTTTACAGGTAATTTGATGAAACTTTTGAAATGCTAAACCGGCTTGACCCTGCTTCAACTCCTTTGTTGGAGACCGCAAGGGGTAAATATTGGCACAGGCTACTCTATCTTGACATTCCGAATGAGTTTCGCCGTGCACGCACCCCCGACGACTTTCACTATTCATTGTTAGTTGCAAGTAAGAAGGCGGAAAAATACAGCGCTGCAAAGTACACGGAGTATTACAGCTATGGGACAAGAGCAATGCTTCGAGCGCTAGAGCTAAAAGACGACGTTATGGCTAAAAACCTTGCTAAAATCCTTTAGCAGAAATCGCTGCTGGATGAGTGAATCTTCCAGATACCTGGTGAGGCCATCGCCAGGTGACATGACGCGAGAGTTGTTGGAATTTGCAAGCGATGGGTTTAATTCTGCTCAACGCTCAGATGTATCGCACTAGCTTCTTGTTAGACCCCGGGTATCGATAACGTGAGGGTGTTGAGAGATTTCTTTTGCACTTAGGCGGAATTGATAGTGGTCAACCAAGACGACAAGAACGTCTGCCTGTTCTACGGTTTTTGCAAGGCCCGTGTGACGAATATTCGCTAAACTCCTTAATTGCTGTGGCAATTGACTCAAGTTTGGTTCAACAACATCCACGTGTGTTTCTGGATGCTTCGATGCAATCTGCTGAGCAATCTGTAGAGCGGGGGATTCCCGGACGTCATCGATATCGGGTTTGAATGTAATTCCAAGTATGCCGATACGCGGATACTCAGATTTAGGTTCGATTTCTGCTAACGCAGTGTCAATCTTGGAAAGTACATAATCAGGTTTGGAATCGTTGACTAGCCTGCTTGTTTTGATCAGCTTGGCTTGATCTGGTGCAGAATGGACGATAAACCATGGGTCAACTGCGATGCAGTGGCCTCCGACGCCTGGACCCGGTTGGAGTACATTTACACGCGGGTGCCGATTCGCGAGGGAGATCAGCTCCCAAACATCGATATCCAGTTCATCGCAGATCAATGAAAGCTCATTTGCGAAAGCAATGTTGACATCGCGGAAAGCATTCTCGGTAAGTTTCGCCATTTCTGCGGTTCGTGCATCCGTAGTAAGAACGTCATTTTGGCAGAATCGCTCGTAAAGCTTCTTCGCTCGCTCTGAAGACGTCGGGTTGATACCGCCCACGATTCGCGCGTTAGTTGTCATTTCTTCCATAATCTTGCCCGGGAGCACGCGCTCGGGGGCATGTGCAGCATAAATGCTGTTTCCGTGATCAGGGGACAAAGTCATATCTGCGCGCTCAGACACTAGAAGATCTGCCACTTTTTCGGTTAACCCGGGAGGGCTCGTCGATTCAAGGATGACAAGTTCATCACCCTGGAGTAGCGGAGCAATTGATTTAGCTGCTTCGAAAACGAAGGAGGGATCAACCGATTTGTCTGACGAGAGAGGAGTCGGGACAGAAATGATGTAGACATCTGCAGGCTTGAGCACTGTCCCCACGGACAAAGATTGAGACTCGACTACATTCTTGAGCAATTCGTCGAAACCGGGCTCAACAAAAGGGACCTCGCCTTTCGCGATTGTCGCTACTCGATCCGCGTTGATGTCGTACCCGAAGACCTGCAGGCCTGTGGATGCGAAAAACGCGGCAGTCGGGAGCCCGATATATCCGAGACCGATTACGGCAATGTCGAAGTGGTCGCGTCGATCAACGGTCATGGTGCTCCTCAGCTGGATTGTGGGGTGATGCCGTTGATAGTTTAGCGTGTTTGCCTGCCGAACCTACAAGAGGCTAGAACGATGAGTGAAGCTCAGGTGCCTGAGAATCGATTGTGAGGCTGAATAGGTCACCGAGAGCCTTCACGGTGCGCTCAGCTGCGTGGCCGTCACCGTAAGGATTCACTGCGTTTCTCATAGCGGCATGGGCATCCGGGTTGTCGAGGAGTTCCGTGGCTTCCGAAATGATGGTGTCAGGGTCAGGGCCAATCATCTTCACAACGCCGGCTTCAATGGCCTCTGGGCGCTCCGTTGTGTCTCGGATTAGTAGTGCTGGTAGTCCGAGCGCTGGTGCCTCTTCCTGCACTCCACCAGAATCAGTGATGATGAGGTCAGACTGCTTCATCAGGTGAATGAATTCGTCGTAGGGGAGTGGGCCGGTGGCTACTACGTTTGGGAGATGTTCAACCCCTGGGAGGAGACGTTCCCGAATCCGAGGATTCAAATGCATGGGTACGAAGAAAGCTGTGTCGCTGTACCGCCCTGCAAGGGTCCCGAGGGCGACTCCAATCTTTACGAGAGAATCCAGGTTTTCCCGTCTGTGAGAGGTGAAGATGACTCGGCGGTCGAAGTTACGAAGCGCATCTTCAACTGAGGCGTTAGTAAAGCGGCTTTCTTTTGCTGCAGTCTCAAGCAAAGCGTCAATAACGGTATTCCCGGTGACAACAATCGAGTCTTCCGAAATGCCCTCGGCGATGAGGTTGTTTTTCGCACGGTTCGTCGGAGTGAGGTGCAGCGATGCGATCGCGGAAATGATCTTGCGATTCGCCTCCTCCGGGAATGGGGAGCTCAAGTCGAATGAGCGGAGGCCTGCCTCAACGTGAACGATCTTGGCTTCGCGGTTAAATCCTGCGATGGCAGCGGATGCCGCGGTTGAGGTATCTCCCTGAACGATGAGTGCATCAGGTTTGAACTCTCTCAAAACCTTATCTAGGCGCTTGAGTGCTCGCGACATAATCCGGTTCAGCGGTTGCTTTCTGTGCATCAGGCCGAGATCTATATCCGGCTGAAAACCGAAAAGCTCTGTCACTTGGGCGAGCATTTCGCGGTGCTGCCCAGTGGAGACGACCAGTGACTCAAACTCATCACGAGCGCGCAGTTCCTTAATGACTGGTGCAAGCTTGATGGCCTCCGGGCGTGTACCGTAGACAACCATGATCTTTGCAGGGGTCATCTGGATTCCTTATCTGGCTCTAGAAACTGCTGAATTTGCTGATACCTTAACTGTTTGATGGTAGCAACTGTAAGGGCCGTTTCAAATTGCTTTGGGCATGTTGTAATGTGTTTCCGGAACTGGTGCATTTGAGCCCTGTTCAAAGAAGGGGCTATAGCTCAGTCGGTTAGAGCCGCGGACTCATAATCCGCTGGTCGCGGGTTCGAGCCCCGCTGGCCCCACAAGAATTTAGAAAAGCGAACGCGCCGAGAAGTGGGCGCACCCGATTACACAAATCCTTGCTTGCGAATGACCGAGCTGCGTTTGCGGAACGCAGCGGTGAGCGCAGAGACATGGTGGTCGTGGAAATCGTAAACCGTGGCAGTAGTCCCTGCACCGCGGGTAACGCGGCCGATCTGCTGGATGACGTTTCCTTTGAATGCGACAGGGGCGGCCAGGACGAGGGCGTCGAGAACTGGGAGGTCTACGCCTTCACCCGCGATCTGAGACATGGCGATAAGGATGAACTGGGGCGTGCTGTCGAGGGCCTTTCGGGTGGCTTTGCGGTCCTTGGAAGACTGTGCGCCGTGGAGCGCAAACACCGGCACGGGGAGGTCGGGGTGATCGCGCGTAAGAAGGGTTTCGAGGGCGCTGATGTGCTCGCGGCGCTTGACCAACACGAGGACGTTGCTTCCATTGGCGGTGGCGCGGGCGATGGTCTCGGCGATGAGTGCGTTGCGGGCGCTATCGGCGGCGAGGGCATTGTCGAGGTCGGGCCAGTAGAGGTGGGGCTCGTCGTAGGTGAACTCTGTGGTCTGCACAACGTAATGTTTGGGGCCCGCATGCTCGAGTTCCATCGTGTGGCGGATAGGTCCGCAAATGAGAGGTAGGAGAGCGTCGAGGCCGTCGGAGCGGTACGGAGTCGCGGTAAGGCCGTTGATGAATCGGACATTGAGGTCTGCGAGGACGCGGGTGAGGCCGGCGGCGCCGACGCGGTGGCATTCGTCGATGATGATGTAGCCGTAGTCGGCGAGGAAGTCGGTGCGCGAGTCGGCTCGGCTGATCGACTGGGCCGTGACGATGTCGATGTCTCCGCTGAGTTTCTTGGAGTTGCCGCCGTATCGGCCGATGGTGGGGCCGTCGAGAAACTTTGTGAGTGCTTCGCGCCACTGCGTGGCGAGCTCTACATTGGGAACGATGATTGCGGTCGGTACTTGGCGGTGTGCGATCAGCGCGCAGGCCATCACGGTTTTGCCCGCACCCGGTGGTGCGACGAGTATGCCCGTGGGGTGTTTTCGCATGGCCGCGACGGCTTTGCGCTGCCTGGGGTGCAGCTCGCCGGTGAATTCTGCCTGCATAGTGCGTGGCTTGGGCGTTTTGCCGCGGCGACTCACGGTGTAACCGGCGGTTTTGAGGATAGCGATGGCCTGATCAAGCGTGCCGCGATCCAGGGTGAGGGTGTTGTCGTGCTCGTCGAAGCGGATGATGAGACGGGGCGTCTGGAAAGTGGAGAGGCGCTGGGCCTGGCGGATGTAGAACTGTGGGTTGGGGATCGCGCCGAGGTGGCGAAGTGCAGTGGCCGTGGTGCCGTCGACGCCTTCGAGTGAGATGTGCACTCGGGAATCGTGTGTGACAAGTACCTTGCCGGTTCGTTTGAGCGCTTTGAGCTCGGCCTTGGTCGGCGGTTGGGGAAGTTGGGTCTCCGGATCCGGCTGCAGGCGAGCGGCAATCTTTTTGAGCTGGGACTTGGATGCTTTGGCGGTGGAGGCGAGCGTGGCGAATTGATCGTCGGTGGGTTCGAAGGAGGCGTCGACAAAGATGGTGCGGTGCTCGGCGCGATGTTGACCCGCGAGCGGGAGCGCGATGAGATTGCCGAAGCCGCGGCGTTTGCCGGGTAGCGTGTCTTGGGAAGGGAAGAAGCGATCGAAGCTGGTGAAGAACTGTTTCGGGCTGGCCTTAGCGAGCAAACCAGTACCCACGGCGCGTGCGAGAGCAGCCGGGACGGGCTCGCTGAAGAAGAGCCACACGTGAGCACCGGTGCCGGAACGGGAGATTTCGATGAGCGGGTCGAGGCCGTACTCGCGACAGGTCTCGGCATACAGGCGGGCGGCGGTGCGGAAGTCGGCGTCGTCGAAATCGCAGGCGAGGAGGAAGCAGGTGTCGCCCTTGCATAGCGGGTAGAGCCCAACGTGGAGGTTGTTGTCGCGGCGGAGGTGCTGCACGAGAACCTGCGGAGTAAGTGGCTTCAGGTTTGGGTTGTTGCGGTCGTAACGACCGTAGGAAGCCGGTGACCAGCCCTTCTTTTCGCCGTTGTTCCATGCGGTGGCGTACACGTCCTCGCGGCCACGGAAGTAGTCGGCGAACAGGCGCAGCTTGGCGTTGGGGGAGGACGAGTTGGTGACTGTGGTGAGGTCTTCGGGTGCTGGTGCATGTGATGCTTGTGGTGGTTGCGGTGGCGTTGTGGGTTTGGGCTGGGACTGCTCGGCTCCGGTTTCGGTGAGGAATGCCTCGAAATCATCGGTGCCAAGGAGCTTCGCGAGAGCACGCTCCAGGAGCTGCACGCGGGCCTCGAGATTGTGCACGTTTGGCATGGTTGGCTCCGGTTTTGGGGAGGGGATCGATGGGGACAGTGTAGCTGGGGCGGGGCGAGTAGGACGCCATTGACCATGAGTGAGTCGGCCCGAGTACCCGCATCTCGCGGTTGATGTCGGTGATAGCTCGCTTAAACTCCCGCTTATCCTCCACACCAAACTTCAAACCAAAAGAGGGGGCAGCCATGAGATGCGTTTCCCCCTCTTGGTTTATGTAGCTTGTAGGCTACACTTGGGTGTGTGCAGATTGTTTCCAGTTGAGCTGAAAGACAAACATGCTCAACGGCGCATTTTGTACGCGGTAGCTCGATGCGAAGCGCACGGAAGAATGATTGGAGACATCAAACCCGTTGGCGAGAAAGTGGACGAGACGAGACTTCATTTCGGACCCGGCTACCGGGTGTACTACACCCAACTAGGCGCAGTAACGGTTTTCCTACTGGCCGGAGGAGATAAATCCAGCCAGGTTAAAGATATTCGAACCGCTCAACAGCTCGCACAACAGGTAAGGGAGGAACAGTCGTGAAGGAAGTAACGTTTTCAGCGTTCGACGCAAGCAAATATCTCGATAGCCAAGAAGCAATGAACGATTACCTGGCTATCGCACTCGAAGACGGCGATACGAAAACCGCACAGGTGGTGTTGCGTGACATTGCCAGGGCACACGGCATGAGCCAGCTCGCTAAAGAAACTCAACTCAACCGTGAATCCCTTTACAAGTCACTGTCAAAAGACGGTAACCCGTCCTTTGCGGCTATCACGAAAATCATGAAAGCCCTAGGGCTCAAAATAACTCTCGCTACACAAAATGCCTAGAAACCTGCTGGAAGCACATCACCATGGATTGGTGGTTATACATGCACACGCAGGACACTTCAAATCGACATTCGGTGGGGAATGCTTCGAAATCATCGGTGCTAGGGGGCTTCGCGAGCGCACGCTCCAGGAGCTGTACGCGGGCCTTGAGGTTATTTGCGTTTGAAATGGTCGGCTCCGGTTGTTCAGGTGGATCGATGAGGTCAGCGTAACTGGGGCGGGCGAGTAGGGCGACGGTATGCTGATTTGCGGCGCGGAGGGAGGCGTTCAAGATGCAACTGGAGCTACGTCGCACGAATGATGCTGAGCTTCTGGAGCGGAAGCACACCCTGATGACTCGGCTCGGGGAGGAGTTGGGAGAGCACCGGCTCACTCCGGGGTGGCTACGATTTCTTGCAGACTCGGGTTCCTTCACGTTACAGGAGCGCGCTATTTACGATGAGTTTTGCCGCGTGAACGCGCTGTTGCAGGAGGGGTAAGGAGGAGCAACAGTAGTCGCTGCCATACGCCGTCGGCCGCAATGGTTTTCGGTCACGAACTGAGTTGGCGATTGAGACTCTCGGCATGCTCTCCCACTCGGCTGCTACTAATGAGCATTACGTTGAGATCATGGCAAAAGTCCCTGAACAGTGCGTAATTCTTTCGCTGGGCAGTTGTAACCGGGTCAAGGGCGACCGCAGTGACCGAAAGGTGGTCCTTGCCAATCTCAAGTGAGGAGTCGTTGTACTTAAGCTTGCCTCCTTCCTGGCGCAGCTTATCGATCTTCAGCGTCCACGCATCGATGTGGGACCGTGTTTTAGCAGGGTTATCTACTTGGAAATTAAATGCCTGATTCAGTTCCAAGACAGTGTCGTCTCGCACGACGGCGAGGTTGAGGTCGAGCTCGCGCCTGGCAACGGAGACATCGGCATCCGGTACTGTGGCTTTCCCGAGTTCCGGGAATGAGCGGTACACAGTGCGGATTTCCCTCTTCAACTGGCGTACTCCCGGCTTGACATCGCTTTGCGCTTGGCCGCCAATCAAAGTGTCAAAAAGCAATTGGGTTGCCTCGGAAATGTTTGCTGCATCCATGCTTTTGACCTGGTCAACCCGGATTATGTTCATCCAATGGCTACTGACAAAAGTTAAGTAGCCACGAAGTGAATAGCGATCCCCAAGATAAAGAGGTTCTGTTGGAGCGGAAAGCTGCTCTAGTTCGTTCTTAAAATTTTGCAGCGCATGTTTGATCGCGTCTCGATTATCAGAATCAGTGAGCGTTCGGTGGGCATCCTTGAACTTGAATTGCGATTCTCCCGTGCGAGGGTCAAGCACGACTACGCCCACACCGATGGTGGTGATTCCCATCGGCTGGGGGACTGCTCGAACCGTCCAGTAGTCGAATTGCATGTCAAATTCCTTCGTGAGCAGCTGCGGATGATTGTCGGAAGCGGCTGCTGGTCAGCGGGCTTTGCCCACTATTCGCAAGCGATTCCGTCGCCGTCGCGATCGAGCTTCCTGCTGTAGCCGGGTTGTCCCTCGTAAATAGGTGCTGCTCCGGCTGCTCGTGCTTCGGAGCAGTTGGCGTAGTAAACACGGGCTGGCGCTGGGGCAGGCGCAGCTGGCACTGGTTGTTCAATTACGGGCTCGGGTGCAGGAGCCTGTGCAGGTTCTTCGGCTGGGATGTCGGCGAATTTGGCGATGCTTGCCGTGGTCTCCTCGGTTGTAACACTGCTCGGGGAAGAACTGTTGTGAGTAGAGCTGGTCGTCGACGTGTGTGTTGTAGTGGTTGCTGCTGAGGTGGATTCACTCGTGGCAGACGTGGTTGTCGTCGGGTCCATGCTGGCCCGAGTGGGCTCCGTGTTTGTGGTGGATCCAGATTCGGGAATGAGGCTACCACCGGCAATAAACAGCACCAGTGCTGTCAGCCAAACAATAGGCCACCTGCGGTTTACTGGGGTGAACTGCGGCGCAGCGCCCATGCTGTTGAGGACCAACGAATCGCGCTGGGGATCGAGTAGCTTGCGCAACTGCTCGTGATTCGCGGCGGCTTCTTGAGTCTCGTTGTAGTGCTTTTTATCTTGGGCCTCGCACCACATCCACCAGGCACCCGGCACAATGAATGCCGCCGCGAGCAGGATGCCACCAATTTCGCCTGAAAACAACAGGATGATGCCGACCGCTATCGCGATCCAAGCGAACACTGTTTTGGTTTTCGAAGAAGACCGTTGCGATTGCGGCTGGGTGGTGTAACTCATGGTTGACCTCTCGATTTCACGACATGGGGATGCGTAGGTATTTCAGGGGGTGGGCAGAGGCTAGGCCAGGTGATCTATCAGCCAGTCTGCAATGGCTTCTGTTCCTAGGGTGTTTTCTGCCACTTCGATCATAAACTCCACGATTTCTTCATCCGCCACGTCTTCCAGGACGAATCCACACTGCTCGAGGTATACGGCTCCGCAAATCCAGGCAGTGCGTTTGTTGCCGTCTAAGAAGGCATGCGCGTTTGTCAACCGCTCTAGGAGTATCGCAGCTCGTTCAACCGGCGATTGGTACAAATACTGACCAGCCCAAGTTCGAAGCGGTGCGGCAAGGGCACCTTCCAACTTGGACTGGTCAATGACATTGAAGTGCTGGCGAATTAGCGATCGATTCAAATCGATTACTGCTGCTACATCCAAACAGTACTGGTTCATCGAGTAGCCAGAATCGTAAGTGCAGTTTCCCATCGTTCTACTGCTCCGCGGAACTGTGCACGAGTTTGGTCATGATTACCGTGAACCAGCATTCTGGGGCGGCAAGGACCATCGACCTTCTTGAGCTCCTGATCGGCATAGAACCTACGCATAGAGGACTGAGATACAGGATTGCGGCTCCGCTCACCAGCCGCAAGACCGGCCCTGGCCTTAAGCCATGGCATTTCTGAATGCGTGCGATTAATAAGCTCTTCTTTTGTGAAGCCACCGTAAAAATCCAGCACTGCATCGATGGTTTCGATGTCTTGTGCAGTGAGCCTTGACACGTCCGACGACGGAAGTTGCGTGTCTGTAATCCCACGTCGGCAATACCGGTTCTCGGTATGAAGCTTTGGCTCAACTGGACCGTCTGCCCAGGCCTGAAATTCTTCCGCGAACAGCGGTTTTCCAAACCAGCCTAGACTCCATGCCTGCACGTAGTAAGTGAGCTTGGCTAGCTTCCATGCGTCCATCCAGCCCATTTTGTTGTAGATATACTGGGCGACATCGATCGAAGTTGCCATGAGCCCTCCTCAAGTATGCCGTGAACTATATAGGTGAATACTACCAGGGCAAGCGAAAGGCCCGAGGATGCGGAATCCTCGGGCCTTTCGCTTTGCTCCTCCAACTGGGCTCGAACCAGTGACCCTTCGATTAACAGTCGAATGCTCTGCCAACTGAGCTATGGAGGAATACGCAGTAGGTGCGAAAGACACTCTAGCGTATGTTACAGAACAATGGAAATCTGCAGCTTGCGTATCTGGGAACTGGCGTAAAGGTGTGTGAGTGGGCGTCGAAAAGTGGGAAGAAGCTGTAGCGTGGGGCCATGGCTACGACATATCGAGTACAAAATCCGGCGACGAATGAGATCGTCGCAACGTATGAGCAGACCACCGACCAAGAGCTGCAGGACACCCTCCAGCGCGCCGACGCTGCGTACAAGACATGGAGTGCCCTCAGCTACGAGGAACGCGCCGCGTACCTGCGCAAAGTCGCCCAGCTTTTCGACGAGCGCCGCGACACCCTCGTGAAAATCATCGCCGAAGAGATGGGCAAGGCCATCAACCAAGGCGACGGGGAAGTCAGCGAATGCGTGGAAATCTGCAACTACTACGCAGACCACGGCGCCGAATTCGGCGCGGACGAACCGCTGCCACACGACGGTGGGGACATCGTGATCCGTAAGGTGCCGCTCGGCGTGATCGTCGGCGTGATGCCGTGGAACTTCCCGTACTACCAAGTCGCGCGCTTCGCGGCGCCGACGCTGATGGCGGGCAACACCATCATCCTCAAGCACGCGTCCATCTGCCCGCGCTCCGCCGAAGCAATCCAGCAGATCTTCGACGACGCCGGCGTGCCCGAAGGCGTGTTCAACTACCGTCGCATTAGCCACAGCCAGATCGAAGACCTGCTCGCGGACCCACGCGTGCAAGGCGTATCGCTCACCGGTTCCGAGGGGGCAGGCAAGGCCGTCGCGAAGGCGGCTGGCGCCAACCTGAAGAAGGCCCTGCTGGAGCTCGGCGGCACCGACGCGTACATAGTCCTCGATACCGACGACGTCGACCGCGAAGTGCGCACCGCCATGAAGAAGCGCATGGGCAACGTCGGCCAGGCGTGCACCTCCAACAAGCGCATCATCGTCATGGACGATATCTACGACGAGTTCGTTTCCAAGATGGTGGACGCCGTGTCCGAGCTTCGCCAGGGCGACCCGTTCTCCCCGGAACCCGGCCACTACTACCCGCTGTCCTCCCGCGACGCCGCCGAAACGCTGCGCGACCAGGTCGCCGCAGCCGTCGACGCCGGCGCCACCCTCCACTGCGGAGGCGAGCTCACCGGGGAAGGCGCCTACTTCACCCCGGCCGTCATCACCGACATCCCGGTTGGCTCCGACTCCTACTACGAAGAGTTCTTCGGCCCGGTCGTGGAGATCTACAAGGTGTCCTCCGACGAGGAAGCCGTGGAGCTGGCCAACAACTCCCGCTACGGACTCGGCGGCGCGGTGTTCTCCACCGACGAGGAACGCGCGAAGAAGGTGGCGAACCAGGTTGTCACCGGCATGATCCACGTCAACATCCCGCAAGCCCGCGGTGCCGGACTGCCGTTCGGCGGCGTGAAGAACTCCGGCTTCGGCCGCGAGCTCGGGCCGCTCGGGATGGACGAGTTTGTGAACAAGCAGCGCTACTTCGTGGCGAAGTAACGCTGGGGGACGGGGTCTCGCGGGAATAGTCGGGATTTTGTGAACAGAATTGCGTCTGCTGCAGGCGGGGTTAACCTCGCTTCAGCGGGCGCACTTCCAGGTTGACGCCGACGGGGCCTGCCACGGACTCGATTTCCACGGTGCGAGGTCCCTCGCCGCGGAAGTCCAGGGAGGAGAGCGTCTCCGTGGCGTCCGCGGTGAACAGCTCGATGGAGCCACGGTCCAGGTAGATGTCCAGGGCATCGCCCGGGACCCACGGCATGGATCGGTAGCCGCTGTCGGCACCGTTGCCTCGCGCGAGCACCAAATGGATGCGCTCGGCAAGGGTGTCGAACACGATGTGGGCGCAGCGGGCGTCGTCACGAATGAGGTGGAGGACCACCTGCTCGCAGGTGTTTGTCTGCAGCGGGACGAGCTGCTCCAGGTCGGGGGCGACGCGCAGCCATGCCTCCTCGAGCGGGGCAAGGGTGGTTGTTTCGCCTGCTTGGAGGGTGGCGTCGTGCGTTTCGGCGGGGCCGAAGAGCCCGGCGATTTCGGGGGCGGGCGCGCAGTGGAGCGTGAGGGCGTCGCTAAGAGAGAGCTCCCGGGGGAGGCTGAGTTGACCGGACCAACCGTCCTCGCGCGAGGCGAGTGGGTGAGCGAACTCGCCCATCCAGCCGAACGCCAGGCGGCGATTGTTGGGAGCGGCGAAGGACTGGGTGGCGTAGAAGTGGTGGCCCCAGTCGAGAAGCCGGAAGTCGGTTTCGGGCACGAACTGCGCGCCGGGCTCCCACGAGCCCACGACGTAACCAACGTTATGGCCATTGCGCAGCGCATACCCCGAGCGGATCGGGGTGCGCACCATCGGGCCGTAGATGAGCACCCACTTGCCGTCGAGGAAGAAGAAATCAGGGCACTCGACCATGAAGACGTTCGGGTCTGGGTCGACAAAGAGGGAGCCTGCCTCGGACCAGTTGTAGAGGTCCTCGGAAGTGTACAGCAGCACGTGGCCACGGCCGTCGACTTCTGCGCCGATGGTCATGTACCAGCGGCCGTCGTGGGAGAACACTTTCGGGTCGCGCGCGTCCGCCTTGACGGGCGGGACCACGGCGCCGTGCTTCTCAAAGTGGATACCGTCGGTAGAGGTGGCCAGCATCTGGGTCTGGAACTTGCCGTCCTTGTCATCGACGCCGTTGACCCAGCGGTTGCCCGTATAGAACGCATACAGCGTGCCATCGTGGACGACAGCGGAACCGGACCAGATGCCGTCGGCGTCATCGGATCCGGGATCACCCGGCGCTAGAGCGATAGGCTCTTCGCGCCACTCGAGCAGGTCCGCGGAGGAAGCGTGGCCCCAGTGCATCGGGCCCCACGCTGGGCTGTACGGGTGATGCTGGTAGAAAGCGTGGAACCGGCCGTCGAAAAAGCAGAGGCCATTCGGGTCATTTATCCAGCCACCAGGGGCTGCGACATGGAACGAGGGGTACCAGCGGTCATTGGTGTGGTGGAGGGGTTGCATGATGGAACCTTTCTTGAAACGTTGCGGGTTAGCGATTTGGGATTTCTTCGGGATTGACCACGGCTTCGTCGTCGCGCTTGAGCGCGAAGACCGCAATGAGGCCAGCGACGAAGACCACGCCGGAGATGACGAAGAACGTTGGCTGGTAACCAATCTGGTCACGGAGCGAGCCCAGCGGGGTCGACAGAATCACGTTGCCGAGCTGCGCAGTCAGCTGGAATGCCACCAGGTACAGGGTCGCGGAGAGTGCCTTGTTGAAGTGGATAGCGAAGTACTTGAAGATAGCCAGGATGCACAGCGGAACCTCAAACGCGTGCAGCATCTTCGCAATACTGATCAACACCGGGCCTCCGAACGCCGCGCACAGGAAGATACGGACGAACATGACGCCGATACCCAGCAGCAACGTATTGCGGGCGCCCACCTTGCGCATCAACAGCGGGATGAGGCCCATCATGATTGCCTCAAGGAAGACCTGCACCGAGTTCAACGTGCCGTACGCACGCTGGCCGACCTCCGGCGAACTAAACAGGGACGTGTAGAAGTCCGGGAGCATCTGCTGGTCAAACACGGTGTAGAACGTCCAGGACAGCAACACAATCACGATGACCTTCCACACATGGCTGTCCTTGAGCAGGCCAAGCATCTCGGAGACCGGCGGGGTCTTCGCCGTGACCTCCTCAATCGAAGCCTCCTGCGCCGTGCCCTTCGGGTGCCAGAACAGCTGCGTGCACAGCAGCAGCGCGCCGAGCGCGGAACCGATCCAGAAGTTCAGCATTGGGTTAATGGTGAAGAAGATACCCGCAAGCAACGCGACGATCGCGTAGGCAAACGAACCCCACATGCGGGCCTGGCCGTACTCGAAGCCGGTGCGGTTTGCCATCCTCTCCACGAACGCCTCCATCAGCCCGGCGCCAGCCACGAACCCGGCCGAGAGCACCACGCTACCCAGGATTGCGCCGACGATGAAGTGGTCGCGCAGCAACGGGTGGTAAATGAACTGCGTGAACGGCCCGATGAGGGTTGCGCTCGCGCCGATGAAAATGGTCAGCGGGCGCTTCAGGTCCAGCTTGTCCTGAAGCACGCCGTACACCAGCATCAGCGCCATCGTGATCGCGCCCTGGATGGCGTACACGGTACCTACCTGCGCGCCGTTGAGCTGCAGACCGCCAGCCTCAGACGTGAGCCAGATTTGGTAGAAGGACCACCAGATTCCCCACGCTGCGAAGAACAGGAAAATCGTGGCGGAACCGAAGCGGTACGCGGGGTTTGAAAACTGCGATCGAAGCATCTCCATCGCCGAATGTCCTTTCTGTGAGGCCCGGGGATAGCCGGGCACGACAATGGCTTCGCAGGGATATGTGCAGGTGCGCGTGGTGCGCTTCTCGTTCTTGGTCCTTGCAGCGACCCTGCTTAAACCTTTAAGCACATAGTATGTCGGGGGTGTGCGAAAGGTGGGGAAGTTGCTAAAACGATTTAGCGAGCTTGGGAAACGCTCCCACGCTCAACCACTTTCAGGGGGAGCAATGTGGGATTCTCGGCTTCGGGCTGTCCGCCGGACAGAAGCTCAACCAACATGCTCGCCGCCCGCGCACCCATCTCCTGATACGGCAGCCGGAACGTCGTCAACCCCGGCCGCACCAGCCCCGCCAAATCCTCATCATCAAAGGACAACACCGAAATTGTCGACGCCACATCCAGCCCCGCGTCCTGCATCGCCTGATACACGCCCAACGCCAAACGATCGTTCGCCGCCAGGACCGCGGTGGGGTAGTTTGCGGGATCGTCGTTAAGAATCTCCGACATCCGCGCATACCCCGACGCCGGCTCCCACACCGACGCGTAGCCCTCCGCGTGCAGACGGATCCCGTGATGGGCCAGGGCGGCGTCGATACCGCGCATGCGCTCGCTGATGCTGAACGAAGGCGTCGCGGCCTCTGGGAACCTGCCGATCAACGCAATCGAACGGTGCCCCCGCGCCACCAAATAGTCAATCGCGTCCCGGCCCGCCGCATAGTCATCCGGCAAAATCGCAGGAAGATCACCCGCTTGTCCGTTGCAGATCACGAGCGGCAAGTTTGTCTTTGGCAGGTCGAGTTCGCGCGACGCCATTAGCCCGACCACCACGCCATCCACGTTCCGCGACTCCAACGTACGCAACGCCGGAGCAAACCGATCCGAACGGTGGCCAGTCTCCGCCATCATCACCGCGTGGCTCAGCTGCTCAGCCTCGTCCACGATGCCCGTGATCATCGGGGACGCGAAACGGGTAGTCGTGACCTCGTCGGAGAGGAAACCAATCGTGTGTGTGCGTCCAGTCTTGAGCGCCCGCGCCAAGGTGTTTGGGCGGTAGCCCAGCTCGCGGGCCGCCTCCCGGACCTTCCACGCCGTCTCCTCTGGGATGCGTGAGCCGGGCTTGCCATTGAGCGCGAGGCTCACCGTGGCCGTGGAGACGCCGAGATGCTTCGCGATATCCGCGAGCGTGACACGATGCGAACTTCTGGACATTTGAAGCAGTATAGCGGGGACGGTCTGGTCTTGGTTGGGATGGGAGTGGTGGGAAGCGGTGGGTGCGGTGGGCGCGGTGGGGTGGAAGGTGTCGTCGAAAGCTGACTCGGGATTTTGTGAACAGAATTGCTTTTGCTGCGGGCGCTTGTCGTTCGAGTAGAAGCGAAATCTGGTGTAACGCCGGTTAAGGACGCAAATAATGGAGAGTGGCAGGACGGTCGGAAGCCAAGGTCCTGTCACTCTTCCTCATAGGGTCTGGCTTAGTTAAAGCCGTTTGCAGAGGGTTACTCGCAGGCGACACCGTCACCGTCACGGTCGAGCTTCGAGCGGTATCCAGGTTCGTGGCTATAGATCGGAGCTACTCCCGCACTGCGCGCGGCGGCGCAATTGGCGTAATAACCATTCGCTGGCAGCTTGCCGCTACGTGCAGGTGCTGGCTGTGGGGCAGGTTTCGGCGCCGGTGCTGGAGCCGGGGCAGGGCGGGGCGCTGGCTTCGGTGCCGGGGTGGGCTTCGGCGCAGGCTTGTGCACTGGGCGTGGTGCTGGCTTCGGCGCGGGCTTCCTTGCTGGTGGATTAGGGAGAATGCCCGGGAGCGGATTCTGAATCAGGCGGTGCTGCACAGCCCAGTGCGTGATGCCAAGGCCGATGCCTCCATAGAAGAGCACGGTAAAAACTGCGGCTGTGGCCACCATGCCGGGGGTTAATTCCAAATCGTCTTCTGGGGTGGTTGTAGCCGTAGGCCCTGTGGTTTCGGTGCTAGGCGTAGCAGTTGCTGTTGTAGTTGCTTCAGCTGGTGTCGTTGGCTCAGCCAGAGCGGTGTTGGGAGCACTCAGCGTGAGCGCGCACGCCAGGCCCAGTGCAGTTGTTTTCTTCATGTGTAAAGGATGCCATGGTCATGTGAAAAAACTGAATTGGGATGTTTCGATTAGGGCAAGAAATGCTCGGTACGGCAGAAAACAGGGATCAATAACTTGCGAGCATGCCCAATCATTCCGGTCGATCTTCTAGCGTCCATCAACGCAGTTCAGCGCGGTGGTTTCGATGATTTGGTGGCTATTCTGCGGATTTTGCGCTGACCTGTGTTGGTCAACCGGAGTAGGTCGACGGGAGCGGGCGATGGCTGTTCCGGATGAAGTACTGCATCCGCTAGGGCTCTCCGTTGCGGACTCAGGTTTTGAAGAGCTGTGTGTTTGCTAGATACCGGCATCTGAGCTGGCGCGATCGCGAATTGGAGTTATACAGGTTCTTGCCGTGTAGTCATCGCAAGCTCTGGGTTAGCCGATGCATGTGTTCCTAACCCTCGTAGTGGGAAAACAGCTGAATACAGCTGATGGATTGAAGCGAGTTTAATATCCATTTTTGGGGCTCTGATGGGAAAACCGCGAATGTCTTCGTAAAGCAATTCGACTGTGTGGTTGGTGTAGCGGAAGTCATCAAACCATTCCTCGGGGGCCCAATTTGGATATCTATTGGTGGGCTGTAACTCATTGCCCAGGAACTATGCCGCATCAAACGGGTTCATCACGAGCGACTCCTGCGGAAACGAGCCTTGCTTGTCAGCTACGTGGGTGGGGCCTTCCAGGGAGAGCGATATTTGGGCGGTTGAGGTGGGGACGATACCGGGCCAAGCCTGCCTAGTCGATTTTGTCGTCTTCGACGTGGCGTACAGTTCTGACGAACTTGCTCATGAACTGCATGAGGGGTGGTGCTAGGAAAAGGCCCGCAAGGAATTCGGAATGACCAATAAAATGAACTGCGAGCGACGCAGCGATACAAGAGGAAAACATGAAAAAGCTCAGCAGTTGTCCTCGTTTCAGCGACTCGACGTCTCCCTTCGCCAGCCACTCCTTTTCGTTGTTGGATGCCTGCACGCTTTGCTCGGCCATACGCATTGCACGATCGGCAAAAGTGGGATCAATCCGGTTGTATGCTTCTAAGGTTTCCGGTGATGGAGCAGGCGCACTCCATAGGTAGGCGCTGAGCCTTTGAGATACGGCCTCAACAATCTCAGCGTCAACTATTTCGTTGTCGCCAACTTCTGAATACTGTTCTCCATTGCGTTGAACGTCGTTTTCCACCCGTTGTAAATTGTCACCCGCGGATCGTTGGCTTTGATTCGTCTTGCGTTGCGGAGTGGCCGGGGATTGGTCTCCATCAGATCGACCCCCCGACGATGGGCTCGATTCATGGCTGCGGTCGTTTTGGAGCTCATCGTCCATGCACCTCTTCCTTCCTAAGCTGTTTTCATTCCGTGTTGTTGTGGTGACACATGTTGAAAGTAATTCAACCATAAAACGGAGTGTTTCCCTATAAAAATGTCACTTAAGTAATAATGGTAGCCGGAAACGCGAAAACCCGAGACGAACGCCTCGGGTTGTAGTTGCTCCTCCAACTGGGCTCGAACCAGTGACCCTTCGATTAACAGTCGAATGCTCTGCCAACTGAGCTATGGAGGAATACGTGCTTGAAAGCAACGAGCAATACTTTAACCCGGATGTTGGATTTTGAAAAATCGCCAGTTCAAGGCATGTTTCGTGGACATGAACAGTGGGCGGTTGTAGGGTAGTCGCTATGAAACACTCACTGCTTGCACTCACTGTAGCTTCGGCTGTGTCCGTGACGGCCGTCCAGGCGCCTGTCGCGTGGTCGGAGGAGAACTCGGCGGGGGAGAATACGCAAGGGGCGCAGCAGACGACAACGAAGGACGGTAGCTCCGGCAGCTCCGACGGCGAGGAACTGAGCCCGGCTGCAATTGCGGGGATCACGCTTGGTGTCCTGGCCGCTGTTGGTGCGGGCGCTGCGTTCGCGGTGTCGCAGGGGTTGATCCCGAACGTGGACCCGAAGGTGGTTGCTGGGCTGACGGGGTTGTCGTCGACGGTGCCGGGGTTGGCGGCGTTGGGCTTCGGAGGGGCGTCGATAAATAAGTGCTCTCCGCAGGCCTTTGATGCGGCGATGCCGGGCTGGCCAGGCGTGACCGGGACGACTGTGCTGTACTGCGAGGGTCAGTGGGCCGTGGCGGGGCAGAAGCAGTCGGATTGGATTGTGCCGTTTGAGCGCAAGGGGGATCGCTGGGTGGCGCTGCTGCCGGATGGGACGTCGAAGCGCGGGCTGAACTCCGCGTGCTACAACGGTGACGCGCTGCGAGGCCGCGGTGCGCCACAGCAGTTTGTTGACAAGATCCGGGTCTGTGCCCCCGATGAGATCGGGCGGTAACGTGCCGCTGTAGTCTTGCAGCGTGGAAAAAAGAGGATTTCGAGTAGGCGCGCTGGTGCTTACTGCGCTGGTGATTGCGTTGGTCACCGCGTTTGCGGTGTTGAAGTTTGTGGTCCCGAACGGCCTGCAGGTCGGTCGGGAGGAGATCAGTGAGGCGTCGATAGGGGCGTCGTTTAGGCAGGTAGGGGAGCTCTCTGTTGAGGAGTATGCGTACTCGAACGTGGGCAGCTACGACAACAAGGGCCTTGAGCTCGCGGGTGTGAAAGTGCCGCTGACCGGGCGCAACTTCTTGCTGAGCTACAGCGGGACCGTCAAGGCGGGCATCGCGGACGTCGAGGCGATCGGCGTCAACATTGACGACGCCGCCCAGACCATCACGGTGCGAGTCCCGGAGGTGAGCGTGACCTCCTCGGAGATCGACGATACGAGCGTGCAGGTGTACAAGCAGTCGATGAACCCGCTCAACCAGGTCAAGGTGGAGGACGTCACCGGCTTCCTCGCCGAGGAGAAGACGCGTGCGGCGGACCGCGCGGTCAAGGAGGGGCTGCTGGATCGTGCGCACACGCGCGTGGAGGAACTCATGACATCGCACGCGGAGGCGCTCAAGCAGGGCACCGCGATGCAGGACTACGACGTGCGCGTCGAGTGGGTGCGCAAGTAGCTATCATGTGGGCATGATTTTAGAAGAGCACCTTGCGTCCTGGCCGGTGAAGCACTGCGCGGCGGCGCTCGTCGGTACGCATGGGGAAACCTACGGGGACCAGCACCGTGTGTTTGAGCTGGCGAGCGTGACCAAGCTGCTGGCCGCGTACGGGGTGCTGCTGGCGGTGGAGGAAGGCGCCTTCGACCTGGACACTGCGTGCGGGCCGGATGGATCCACGGTGCGTCACCTGCTGTCGCACGCGAGCGGTGTTGGTTTTGATAGCAGGCGCCTACAAAAGCCGGTCGGGGAGCGGCGGATTTACTCCTCGGCGGGCTACGAAATTCTTGCGGACTTCGTGGAGGAAACCACCGGCATCGCATTTCCGGAGTACCTGCGCGAGGGGGTCTTTGCGCCGCTCGGGATGGAGACGGCGGTGCTGGAAGGCTCCGCGGGCCACGGGGCGCGCGCGAGCGTCGCAGACTTGAGCAAGTTCGCCGCGGAACTGCTGCAGCCCACGCTGCTGCACCCGGACACCGTCGCGGGGGCGTTCCGCAACCAGTTCGGGGATTTGCGTGGGGTAGTGCCCGGCTACGGGATGCAAAAGCCATGCCCGTGGGGCCTCGGATTTGAGATTAAGGGGGAGAAGTCCCCCCATTGGACGGGGGACACCATGCCGGCCGACACGGTGGGGCATTTCGGTATGGCGGGGACCTATCTGTGGGTTGCGCAGGGCCAAGCCATGGTCGCGCTCACTGACGAGCAGTTCGGCGAGTGGGCGAAGCCCTTGTGGCAGGAAACGAACACTGCCATCTGGAACGCCCTGCTTTAGACTCGGGGGCATGCACGATACACACACGCCACCCCCGGAAGCAGGCCACCGCCTGCCGCCTGGCCAGGTTTGGCCCCTCATGCTTGCCCTGTTAACCGCCGTCTTCGCGTTCCAGCTGAACGCGTCCATGCTGGCGCCCGCGCTGGCGACGATGGAGCGCGAACTCGACGCCACCACTTCCCAGATCGGGTTGACGCAGACCGCGTTCTTTACCGCTGCGGCCCTGTTTTCCCTGTTTATGCCGCGGTGGGGAGATTTAATTGGGCGTCGAAAAGTGCTGGTGGGCATGATGGTGGTCACCGCGATTGGCTCGGTGGTTGCGGCGCTGGCGGCGAATGTCACCATGCTGTTCATCGGGCGCGTCATTCAGGGCGTGTCGGGGCCGACGGTCGCGCTGACGTCCGTGATGCTGCGCCAGGAGGTGCGCGAAGAGAAACAGTTCGCGCTGCTGATTGGCATCTTGACCTCGATTAACGGTGGTATCGCGGGTATCGATGCCATCATGGGCGGCTGGCTCACAGCCGCCTTCGGCTTCCGTTCCCTGTTCTGGGTCATCGGCGCCTTCGCGGTCGTGGCGGTGTTCGCCGTGCACTTTGGTGTGCGTGAGACGAAGTCCGACGCCGGCTACGCCATGGACTGGAAGGGTGTGGTCCCGCTGGTCGTGGCTGTCGGCGCGATCCTGACCGCGCTGAACGAGGCCGGTGCGTTGGCAGCCGCGAACTGGTTCATGGTCATTGTCCTACTCGCGGTCGGCGCGGTGGCGCTGGTGGTGTTCTGGCGCATCGAGTCCTCCACGGAGCACCCGCTCGTCGCCCCGCACCTGCTCAAGGAGCGGCGCACGTGGGCACTCTTGACGACGACCACCCTGACCATGACCGGCATTTTCGCCGTGATGAACGGCCTGGTCCCGAACCTTGCCCAGGACGAAACGTTCGGGCCGGGGATGTCGGCGGGCGTGGTGTCCTGGTGGACGCTGACCCCGTACGCGCTGGCCGGCCTGGTGTTTGGCCCGATCGCCGGGTTCTGTGCCGGGCGGGTGGGCTACAAGCTCATGCTGCAGATCGGTATCGCCGGTGCGTTCCTGTCGGTGGTCTTCGGCACGTTCGTGGTGTCCAACCCGACGAAGGGCCTGCTGTTGGCGCTGTCGGTTGCCGCTGGTGTGACCTACGCGGGTATCGCGAACATCATGCTCGGGTCGCTGCACGTGGTGCTGGCGCCGAAGACGAACCAGGGCTACCTGCCTGGCCTGAACGCGGGCGCGTTCAACCTGGGCGCCGGTATCTCCTTCACCGTGATCTTCGCGGTGGTGGCCACGTTCGCCGACCAGAACGGCGGCTACCGCGCCGGCATGATCGCGGGCGCAGTCCTGCTCATCGGCGCGTTCTGCACGTCGTTCCTCATCCCGCGCCCCGAATCGCTTCCGGACACGATCGCCGCAGAAGACGCGGCACGAAAGAAGGTGCAGTAAATGACAACCAAGATCATCCTCGACTGCGACCCAGGCCACGACGACGCCGTGGCCATCCTGCTCGCAGCCGGAAACCCAAACATTGAACTCCTAGGCGTGACCACCGTCGGTGGCAACCACACGCTGGAGAAGGTCACGCGTAACGCGGCGCAGGTGCTGACCGTCGCAAAGCTCACGGACGTTCCGCTGTACGCGGGTGCGACCCGGCCGATCCTGCGCGAGGTGGAAACCGCCGAGGGCATCCATGGCGACACCGGCATGGAAATCCACGGCTTCGAGCTTCCCGAGCCGGCGCTGTCGGTGCAGGAGAAGCACGGTGTGCAGTTCATCATCGACACGATCATGAGCGAGCCCGCCGGGACCGTCACCCTGGTACCAACCGGCCCGTTGACTAACATCGCGCTTGCAGCCCGGCTCGAGCCGCGCATCGTCGAGCGCGTCAAAGAAGTCGTGCTGATGGGCGGAGCCTACGGCGCTGGGAACTGGACTGCGAGCGCAGAGTTCAACATCATCGTCGACCCGGAAGCCGCCCATATCGTCTTCAACGAGCAGTGGCCCGTCGTCATGGTCGGCCTGGACCTGACGCATCAGGCGCTGGCAACCAAAGAGGTCGAGGAGCAGTTCGCTGCGCTGGGCACGAATGTTGGCGACTTCGTCGTGGGGCTCTTCGGTGCGTTCCGGAAGAATTACCAGGACGCCCAGGGGTTCGACGACCCGCCAGTCCACGACCCGTGCTGCGTCGCCTACCTCATCGACCCAACTGTGGTGGAGACGGTCAAGGTACCGGTGGACGTCGAGACGCAGGGCCTGCTCACCACCGGCCGCACCGTGGCGGACTTCCGTAGCCCCGCGCCCGCCGACTGCCACACCTCCGTGGCCACGAAGCTCGACGCCGAGCGGTTCTGGGCCATGGTGCTCGACGCCGTCAGGGCGCTGGGGTAGCAGCCAGGTAGCTCCTGACCCTCAAGTAGAGCTTCAGTAAACAGGGGGATCAACCAGTTGTTGAGGGTTGCCCGGTGTGGCTCGTGTCATGCAAAGTGATGCGAGAGGCCGTTGGGGAAGACGAACCTCGTCTCGCACGAAGATGTGCTCGCCTAGTCAGCGGGCGCGGAACCGACTAGTCACCGGGCGCGTGCGCCGCACTGTCACACACAGAAGGGTCCCCACAATGACAACAACACTCGTTGCTCCGCGTACGTGGCGCTCTGTCTGCGCCGCGCCGACGACCTCCGTCATGAGCATCCAGGACATGCCCGCCGCAGCGCGCATGCACGTCGAGGAACTCCTGCTCCTGCTCCCGGACGCGCCCGTCAACCCCGAAGCGCTCTGGGACGACGCCTGGTTCACCCGCTGGCGCCGGGACAGTACTGGCACCTACCAGTGCCGCGAAACCTTCCGCGCGACCCCGGACGTCACGCGCAGCTTCGCGGACGCGCTCGCGGCGCTAGCCGCCGAATACGGCTTCAGCGCCAGCGTCGAAGCGGCAGGATAGGGCTAGCTGTACGCGCCGTCGCCGAAAGGATCGGTGATGACGTCCACAAGCTGGGCAACGGAATCGATCACCTTCGTTGGCCGGTACGGGTAGCGGGCGATCTCGGCGTCATCCGAAATTCCCGTGCGCACCAGCAGTGTGCGCATGCCGGCCTCCAGGCCGGACTTCACGTCCGTATCCATCCGGTCACCAATCATGACCGTGTGCTCCGAGTGCGCGCCGATATTGTTCAGCGCCGAGCGCATCATCACCGGATTCGGCTTGCCCACGTAGTACGGCTCCATCCCAGTCACCGACGTAATCATCGCAGCCACCGCGCCCGTCGCCGGGAGAATGCCGTTCGGGCCGGGGCCCGTCAGATCTGGGTTAGTACCGATGAACCGCGCACCCTTCAAAATCAGGTTGCAGGCCGTCGTGATCGCCTCAAACGAATAGGTGCGCGTCTCACCCAGCACCACAAAGTCCGGATCCTGGTCCGTCAGGATCCACCCGGCCTCGTGCAGTGCCGTGGTCATCCCGGCCTCGCCAATCACGTATGCCGAGCCCTCGCCGACCTGCTGCGACAGGAAGGTTGCCGTGGCAGTCGCGGACGTCCAAATCCGCTCCGGCTCAATCTGCAAGCCCATCCGGACCAGCTTCGCCGAGAGGTCCCGCGGGGTTTGCATCGAGTTGTTCGTCAGCACCATAAACGGAATCGATTCGTCATGCAGGCGCTGAATGAAGGCGTCCGCGCCAGGAATCATCTGCCCTTCCTTGTGCAGCACACCGTCCATGTCGGTGAGATAGGAAATAGTCACGCTACGCTCCTTTGTAGTCCTCGTGCCCTTCAATGTAGGCGCACAGCTCACCCAGCGTCGAGTGCTGCCGGTAGGTCTCCTCATCAATCGGCACGCCCAGCTCTTGCTCGATGCGCACCGCAAGCTCAATACGATCTAACGACGCCACCCCGGCGCCATCCAGCGTGGTCTCCCGATCCAGCGCTTCAGTGTCCTCGCCGGTCACGCGCTCAATGAGGCGCGTGAGCTGAGCGAACGCGGAGGCATCCTCGGTGTTCGCGGTCGGGTCGGAGGGGGCGTCGTCAAGCTTGAGGGCGCTTAAATCTAAGCGTTGTGAGAGTTCCATACCCACATAATAAGGTGGAAGCATGCTGCAAACAGTTGCCTACCTCCGATCGCTGACGCCGAAAGCGCGCCGACAGCTCGTGGAAACCCGCGAACTGCTGCACACCGGCGACGGCGAATACGGGCTCAAGCCCGACCGTGAGGGCGTCCTTGAAGTCGACGCCGGGGGAGAGCGCGTCAACATCCACTGGTACGAACTCGGCCCCGAGGACCCGGATGCCGTCACCGTCGTCTACGTCCACGGCTTCAACATTGCCGCCGAGGAATTCTTCCTGCAAACCGAAGCGGTTGCAGGCCACGGGGTGCGCCAACTGTTGCTTGACCTGCGCGGGCACGGGCAGACCGGCAAAGTCGACCCCGAGCTTTTAACTATCGACGCCGCCGCCGACGACGTCGCTGCCGTCATGCGTGAGCGCAACGTGCGCGGCCCCGCCATCGTGGTCGGGCACTCACTCGGCGGCCCGATTTCTCTGTCGATGATGCGGCGCTACCACCACGAGTTCAACCTTGCCGGCTCAGTGCAGATCTCCAGCGCGGTCGAACCATTCACCGTCCAGGGCCTGCCGCAGATCCTGGCCGGGCCGATCGGGCGTTTCATCGAAGGCGTCGTCGCCGTGACCCCGCACTTCGCGGAAGGCGTGCGCCAAGTCGTCACTGACATGCTCACCCCGGTCCTCGCGCTCGGGTTCTACTTCCGGCCTATGAGCTACCAGCTGGTGCAGTTCCACGCCGCCATGATCCGCGAAACCCCGCTGGAAACCTACGCAGGCTACTTCGAGGACCTGCTGCACCACTCGGAACTCGACGCCGGCGAGGTGCTTGGCACCATCCCCGGCTACATCCTCGTCGGCGACCACGACGCCGTCACCCCGGTGTCCCAGAGCGCGAAACTCCACGAGATCTGGCCGCGCGCATACATGCAGGTGCTGCCTGAAAGCGGCCACATGCCGCCTCTCGATGCCCCCGGCGCCGTCAGCACCGCCATCAACCGACTCATCCAACGCATTACCGAAGACGTGAAGTAACCCATGAATTACAAACTGCTCGCCGTCGGCGTTGCTACCACCAGCGCCATCGCCTGCGCCCCGCACGCGGTGGCTGCTGATGTGAAGGACGCTGACCGCTACCAGCCGAGCTTCCACACCGAGCCCCGTTACGTACCGCTGGTCCCAGGACAGCTCTACACAGAGAGCACACGTTTCACCCCGACCGGGGCGCCGGAGGGGACAACGTTCTGGGTCGCCGGCGGGGGAGAAACGCAAGGGGTGCCCATCGTTGCCACGATCGAAAACGACACGACCCTTGTCGTGCGCCTCCAGTTCTTCAACTGCGACCAAGTCGAAGCCGGGCAGCTCTACGCACCGAGTTGTACCACCGTCCAACGCGGCGAAAACACCCGCAAACTCGACATCGGTGTGAAATACCCAGACGGGACCACGGAGTACATCAGCGTGCCGGTCTCGCTCGTTGCCGACCAGCGCCTGATCTACGAACCCGTCTACAAACCAGTCGAGGTCGCCCACGGCACATCGTTCACAGCGACGCCGTTCAACCTTCGCGATCGCGTCGAGCTCCCAACCGACGCGAAGTTCGAGCTCATCGATCCACCAGCCGGGTGGGACCTCTCCATCGACCCCGTCACCGGCACCGTCAGCGGCACCGCCACCGACGCCGCCCGCACCCCCTCGACCGTCGAGGTCCGCGCCACATTCGAAGACGGCACCGCCCGCACCGCTGACCTCCGGCTCAACCACGACGGCCCCAACCTACCAGCACCGGCGCAACCACAAACACCCCCAGCGGACTCGAACGGCTCCTCGGGTTCGAGGGCGCTCGTCATCACGCTAGGGGTGCTCTCTACGCTCGCGGTGGTCGGGGCGCTGTTCGCAGCGTTGGCGCCGAACATTCCGGCGCTCGCCCCGTACCTGCCGCGCTAGCCCTTAGGCTTCGGTTGGGTCGTCGATCTTCAGGTCCTTCGCGGCCTGCGCGGCAACATCTATCTCGATCTTGCCCTCGTTCGCCAGGCCCATCAGCGCCGCAACCACCATCGACTCGGCGTCAATGTTGAAGTAGCGGCGTGCCGACTCACGCGTATCCGAGAAACCGAACCCATCCGCGCCAAGCACCAAGTACTGGCCCGGCACGTACGGGCGGATCTGCTCCTGCAGGTCCGTGGCGAAGTCGGACGTCGCAACGTACGGGCCCTCCGTCTGCTTCAGCTGACGGGTCACGAACGCCTCGCCGACGTCCTCACCCGGGTGCAGCAGCTGCTCGTTGGCAACACGCGCACCGTCGCGCGCACACTCCACCCAGGACGTCACCGAGTACACCGAGGCGCCCACGTTGTAGTCCTCCTGCAGGATCTTCTGCGCGCGAAGCGCCTGCTGCATACCAATGCCGGAAGCAAGCAGCGACACGTTGTGCTCGTGCTTCTCGCCTTCGTCGAACAGGTAGATGCCCTTGTGCAGGCCCTCAACGTCGAGGTTCTCCGGGCGCGCCGGCTGGTGCGTCGGCTCGTTGTAGACGGTGATGTAGTACATCACGTCCTCGCCGTGGCCGTCGCCGTACATGCGCTCGATGCCCTTGGAAATCAGGTACGGCATCTCGTACGCAAAGGCAGGATCGTAGGTGACCACCGCCGGATTTGTCGACGCCAAAATCGGCGAATGACCATCCATATGCTGCAAGCCCTCACCAAACAGGGTGGTGCGGCCAGCAGTCGCGCCGATGATGAAACCGCGCGCCATCTGGTCGCCAGCGGCCCAGAAGTTGTCGCCCGTGCGCTGGAAACCGAACATCGAGTAGAAGATGTACATCGGGATCATCGGCTCGCCGTGCGTCGCATAGGACGTACCGGCCGCGATGAAGGACGCCGAGGAACCGTCCTCGTTGATGCCCTCGTGCAGGAGCTGGCCGTCCGTCGCCTCACGGTAAGACAGCTGCAAGTCGTGGTCCACCGGGACGTAGTTCTGGCCCTGCGGGTTGTAAATCTTCAGGGTAGGGAACCAGGAGTCCAGGCCGAACGTGCGCGCCTCATCCGGAATGATCGGCACCACTCGCTTCCCGATCTCCTTATCACGCATCAACGCCTTAAACGTACGCACCAGCGCCATCGTCGTGGCAACTTCCTGCTTACCCGAGTCCTTGAACATAGCCTTGTAGGCCTTCTCGAAGTCCTGCTGCTGCTCCAGCGGCGTGAACTTCACACGACGCTCCGGCAGGTACCCGCCGAGCTCCTCGCGGCGCTCCTTCAAATACTTGATCTCCGGCGCGTCCTCGCCCGGGTGGTAGTACGGCGGCAGGTACGGATCCTTCTCCAGCTCCTCGTCGCTGATCGGCACGCCCTGCTTGTCGCGGAAGCGCTTCAGGTCCTCCAGCGTGAGGTTCTTCATCTGGTGCGTCGCGTTACGACCCTCAAAGTTGTGGCCCAGGCCGTAACCCTTAATCGTGTGCGCCAAAATGACCGTCGGCTTGCCCTTGGTCTCCAGCGCACGCTTGTACGCCGCATAGATCTTGCGGTAGTCGTGGCCGCCGCGGCGCAGCGCCCAGATCTCCTCATCCGACATGTCCTCGACCAGCTTCAGCGTCCGCTCGTCGCGGCCGAAGAAGTGCTCGCGCACAAACGCGCCATCATTGGCCTTAAACGTCTGGTAATCACCATCCGGAGTGGTATTCATGACGTGGACCAGCGCACCGTCCTTGTCCTTCTCCAGCAGCTCATCCCACTCGCGGCCCCACACAACCTTGATCACATTCCAGCCAGCGCCAATGAAGAAGGCCTCCAGCTCCTGGATGATCTGGCCGTTGCCGCGGACGGGGCCGTCGAGACGCTGCAAGTTGCAGTTGACCACGAAGGTCAAGTTATCCAGGCCGTACAGCGACGCCATGTGCAGTAGACCGCGCGACTCCGGCTCGTCCATCTCGCCGTCGCCGAGGAACGCCCACACGTGCTGCTGATCCGTGTCCTTAATACCGCGATCCTGCAAGTACTTGTTAAAGCGAGCCTGGTAAATGGCGTTCATTGGGCCCAAGCCCATCGACACCGTCGGGAACTCCCAGAAGTCCTTCATACCGTGTGGGTGCGGGTACGACGGCAGACCACCCTGCGGACGCGAATGCTCCTGACGGAAACCATCCAGATCATCCTCAGTCAGACGACCCTCCAGGAACGCACGCGCGTACATGCCCGGGGAAGCATGACCCTGGTAGAAAATCTGGTCGCCGCCCTGCTCAGCGTCCTTGCCGTGGAAGAAGTGATTAAAACCAACCTCATACAACGCCGCCGCCGACGCATACGAGGAAATATGGCCGCCAACCTTCACACCCGGACGCTGCGCGCGGTGCACCATGATCGCCGCGTTCCAACGCATCCAACGGCGGTAGCGCTTCTCAATCTGCTCATCACCAGGGAACTCCGGCTCCATCTTCGTCGGAATCGTATTCACGAAATCCGTCGACGACAACGCAGGCAAATCCACCCGCTTCGCCGACGCCCGCTCCAACAGGCGCAGCATCAAAAATCGAGCACGCTCCGGCGTGGACTGGTCCAGAATCCCATCAAACGAGTCAATCCATTCTTGGGTCTCTTCCGGGTCCGTATCATGCAGATACGAAGCGACACCCTCGCGGATCAACGGGATGTTGGAGTCATTATTGTGTTCAGCCAAGGAACGTCCTCCTAACGTTTCGGGCCTGCAACCAGCGAGGCACAGGCGGGAATGAAAACCTGCAAAACAGGATACGTGGTTTCAGCCAATTGCGTTGAACGTCACAAAACTCGAGGGCCCCCGGAGGCCGTCGCATATTTGTCCGGTAATGTGTAACCCGCAGATGTAAACTAAACGGCATATTTGCATACAACACTCATCTCATTGGGAGGAATAAGAACGTTGGGCGCCAACGGTGTCGATACATACGCTGACCGACTAGGGGTCAATCAAGGCGAAATCGTCCAAGAAATCGGTTGGGACGACGACGCCGACGCAACCATCTCCGAAGCGATCGAAGACCGCATCGGCGACCAACTCCTCGACGAAGACGCACAAGACCTCTGCGACATGATCCTGCTCTGGTACCGCGAAGACGACGGCGACCTTGTCGACGTCCTCGTCGACTGCTCCCGCAACCTCGACGACAACGCCCGCATCTGGCTCATGACCCCAGGCGCCTCCAAGCCCGGCGGCGTACAACCCGGCGTCATCTCCGAATCCGCCCAACTCGCCGGCCTGGTCCAAACCACCGCCGACCGCTTCGGCGAATGGCAAGGCTCCTGCCTCCGCTCCGCCGGTGTACCAAAATAGGCGTTTACCTGCCTGTTTGTTGTTAATTTTGCGATCGGTAGAAGCTTTGTTAAAGTCTCTACCCAGCGCGCCGTTAGCTCAGCTGGAAGAGCAACTGGTTTACACCCAGTAGGTCGGCGGTTCGAGCCCGTCATGGCGCACCAGGTCAAAGGCCCTTTCCGAGGAATCGGGGAGGGCCTTTTTCACGTCGCCACGACATTTCCACGACATTTTGAAAAAGTGTCGTCGAGTCGTCGTTCCGCCACGACATCCAGGCTTAAGGGACATTTTGTGTGTTTTTACGGCGTGTCGCGATAAGGGACATTTTGTGTGTGTTTAGCTGCGTCCAGCCCACCCTTTTCTCACGCCTAAGCTGGGGTTCCACTGATGATCAATGCCGGTATCGAATTCTTTCGGCCCGTCGACCTCTTCCCGTCGACCTACTCCGGTTTACCAACGCAGGTCAGCGCAAAATCGGCAAAATAGCCCCAAAATCATCCAAATCACCGCTGACCTGGGTTGGTCGACGCAATGAGGTCGACCGGAACCCCCGATACCTCTATGCGACCAGAACTGTGCACGTCAAGGGCTTTGCTCGTCCCCCTGGCTATATGCGACCGCCCAACGCACAGGCGGCTGGTTCTAGTCCCCCCTAGAGCACTCGATCTCGCTGGGGTCCCTGCGCTACCCGCAGACTTCATACCACACACCAGACGTCATTTGGTGTTGGTTTCTCGAAACGGGCGAATGGAACTGTTTTGAAAACCATATCTGGTTGTTGTCCGAGGTCATCCCAGGAAACCAGATAGATTTATACACACAAAATGTCCCTTAAGCCGACATCCAAGTCACCATCAAACAAATCAGCGTAAACGTTGAGTGTCATTGCTGCCGAAGCGTGGCCCAATTGTCGTTGTACGACCTTCACGCTCGCCCCGGAACCAACCATGAGCCCGGCGGCGACGTGGCGTAGCCCGTGTGGGGTGAGCTTCGACGGGAACGACGTGTCCTTGCCTTGGCAGCGTTTCACTGCGTGCGCGAAGAATGATGTGTGGCCCAGGGGTCGCAGTGGCCCGCCGTTGGTTGCGGTCCACAGCAGGGCGTCTTTCGTTTTGCCGCGCGTGCGCTTCTCAAGCAGACCGGCAACCCACTCGGTGATCGCTACGGTGCGTTGCTCGCCGGTTTTTGGGGTGCCGTAGATAGGGCCGGCCGTGGTGTGGCGGGCGTTGCGTTCGACGCGTATGCGGCGGCGTAGGAAGTCGATGTCGCCGACGCGCAGGGCGGTGGCTTCGCCGTAGCGTAGCCCGGAGGTGCCGAGTAGGGCTATGAGGTCACCCATGTCGCCGCATTCACGCACAAGGGCTTGTAGCTGGCCTGGGGTGAGGTACACCTTTATGCCGGGGCTCTTTTTGGGGAGTTTCACCCCACGCGCCGGGTTTGATGGGATCATGCGGTCTTGTACTGCCAGGTCCAGTATTTGGGCGAGGACCATGTGGCAGTTGCGTACGGTGGTTGGGGATGCTGGTTCGTTGGTTGGTTCGGGGTGTTTGCCGGAGGTGTGTTTTTTGATGGTGCCGAGCCATACCTGTATCTCGGATTGGCGGATGGTTTTGATTTGGCGGTCGCCCCACATGGGTTCGACGTGGATGCGCCATGTTGATTCGTTGATGCTTTTGGTGGCGGGTTTGAGGTGCGCCCAGGATTGTTTCCATGTGTTGGCAAGGTCGTTGATGGTGGTGGTGCCGAGTTCGGGGGCGATCCAGTCACCGTCTCCCATGGCGGTGGTGTTTTTCGCGGCCCAGGCTTGGGCGTCTGATTTTCTTGCGAAGCCTTGTTTGGTGCGGCCTTTTCCGGTGGGGTCTCGGTATTGGACGCGCCATTTGCGGCCTGTCGTTGTTTTGTATGGGGTGATGCTTGCCATAATGGGTGTGTCCTTCCTTTGTTGGGTTGGATTGGTGGCCCCCTGGCACTTCTGGTTTTTCTGCATGGCCACATTGGGAAAACCCTTCGGCCATACCTGAACCGCAGGATTGGGAACACTCAACCACATGTCCAAACTGCGGCAACAAACTGACCTGGGATTTTAGCGACCCCATAGCAACAGTTATCCATACCGGATATACGGAGGAAGAGATTAGCTAAAATCGGCTCTAGTACACCCAATTCAATTAGAGACGAAACATGGCCACGAAGAACCGGACGATTTTCTACTACTCACCAAAATGGTGGGATAAGGATGACCAACCTATCGATATCCCAAGTACATTTTGGAACGATATTTGGGATGAGATTAATGCTTTAGATGGGTCGAGCTTTTCATTTAAGCACTATGGGAGGGACTATATTGTCCAGGCAGCAAGTATAAAATCTCCTTCCGTAAAGTTCCTGTATATTGGAAAGGTTCGTTCTAAAGACGATTGGCCTGACCATCGAGACCAGGGCAGCGACCAAATTGAGAGGCTCGCTCAAACTGGTATCGGTGGTCATCTCATCGAAGGTGCCTACCTGACCGCATCAGGGCACGAAAACGTAGTAGCAATATCGAGAACTCAGAATGGAGCTACAGTCTCCGCCATTAGCGCAGCAATTTCTCACCATTTCAATACTCTTCAAAGCGGAAATCGCTTCGAATTAACCCCGTTTGTCCGTAGGGACCAACTCAGACGTCTGCAAGAAGCTGATGGTGCAACTAGACTTCAGCTCACGCTCGACAATGATGTAGACCTTGCAGAACTTGATGGGGATGACAGTGTGAGTAAAGCTTTGGCGAAAGCTAAAGAAATCGACACCGGAAATCAGATGACGGTAGGTATCACTCTAAGCTTTGGCAATTATACGGTCTCCCCCTCAATACAGGATGATATTAAGACTGCGCTTGTCAACCTGTTTGGTAAGGAAACGGATATTCAGAAATTCAAAAAAGCTGAGGCCACCTTGACCAATTGGGACAAGGATGGAAAGCTGCGCAAAGATTCGATTGACTTCATCTCCGATCGAATCACGATTAAAGAATCGTTCCAGAACGAAGAAAATGAGCAACCAGGGCCCGAGCATATTCTTCAGGGAATGCTTGAAGCAAACAGTAAATTTCGCGAAAAACTTCGTAAACTTTAGAAGTTATCCCATAGAAGGCAGAGAGGCATACAATGAAGTGGGGAAAGACACGGAAGGAGATACTTCGTTCTTATCCACGTCTAATTGATGCAACGCTGCTAACACTCACTATGTTACATGCGCTGCTTGCTCTGACGGGTCAAATACCTGATATCTGGCATGCGTTGTCAGACTCTGCGACCCCAGATCGAACTGAGTCCCTCTATACCGGCGCGCTTGGGGCTGCAGCTACAGTATCGGGTTTTTCTGGTGTAGTAGTAATATTTGCTCTGACTGCCAACGGCAAACGCTTTCAAAATCTCCGAGTACTTGGAGGGAAAGCATTAAAGTCCAATTGGATAAGTTCCACATCATCTGGATTTTTCGCAGTCCTTGCTTTCACACTTGCTAATCTTCTTAGCCTTCTCAATTGTCCGAGTATTGCCCCATACATATTTCAAGCAGGATTCCTGTTACTCGCGCACTCTTCAATTCGTTTAGTTTGGCTACTTGGAGAACTCACCGAAATTGTCATTGCTGCAGATCGCGATGCTATTAAACAAGCTCGGCAAGTTTCCTCTACCCGCGAATTGCATGGCTGACCGGATAAAATAAAGAGCTCTATTATTGAGAAATCGAAGTTTCTCAGTCTAGCTGGAGCATTAAACATGCTGCGCCGCCTGGCCCCGCACAACCTCGTGCAGGGGCCATTTTTAATACCCAAAACCACCCAACCACTGAGGAGAAACCACCCATGAAAAACTGCGAACTCAAAATCGCCACCGCCACCACCCGCACCTCCTCCCACTGAACCAACCAACACACCACCCTCCAAGACCTACAGACAATCATCGGCTTCTACAAAGGAGAAGGCAATGACAGATGAAATGATGACCGCGACCGTTTACAGCCGCCCACACTGTGTGCGGTGCACCACCACGATCCGCGCACTCACACGCTGCGGGGTCGTCGTGCAGGTCTGACAGCTCGACGACTACCCCGTGAAGATTGTGGAGATGGAAATGAAGGGCTGGCAAGAGCTGCCACTAGTGGAGGTCCACGACGCACGTGGTGAGCTGGTGGGCATGTGGTGCGGGTTTAGCCAGGTACACATCGACCGACTCAAGGAGGGGCAATGACCAAGCTCAGGGCTTTAGCCCGTGAGAGTATCTGGTGCCGGGTTCAAAGCATGGGCTTTAAGGAGTGCGATGCTGGTCGCTGAAAATCGGCCAGTCTGGGCAGAAATGGTCGACCTGCATCGCACGCTTCTAACACCTCGACCGGAACGGAAACTGACTGGTAGTTCATCAGTGAAACCGGGAACAATCTTTGTGGACATCCGTCGCGACCTGGGAAGACGTGAGTGGTGGTCGACGGGAACAGGCCCAAAACGAAAAATAGTTCCCGAGCCCGGGAACTATTTCAGTGGTAGAACGAGAGCGCAAGGGGTGGCGCACCAAAATCTAGGATTTTCGCGACGCACCTTTGCATTTGCTCAGGTCGTCAGGGGTCGTAATGGATTGTGGTGCACAGCGAATGCCCAGGAACGTGCAGGACCTTCTCTAGTGGTCCGCAACCGCCTCAGTAGCACCAGACTCAGCAGCGCGACCTCGCTCCAAGAACAGGAGCAGGAGCCCAACCACGATCCAGATGAGCAATACCCACCAGCTCTGGGTTGCTCCGAGGCCATCGAAGTAGGAAAGGGAGCGCACGAGGTGTCCGGTGGCGCCGATTGGCATCCACTGGCCGAGCGTCGACCAGCCGACGGGGAGGAGCCACGGCCCGGTGGCCAGGCCGGAGAGCGGGTTGGCGACGAAGATGGTCAGGATCGCGCCGAGGCCCACGCCGGGCAGCCCGATGACTGCGCCCAAACCGGCGGTGAGCAGCGACGTCGCGAGGATGCCGCAGCCGATGCCGAACCACTCCATCCCGAAGCTGCCGGTGAGGGTCCCGTAGACGGAGTGCAGCATCCACGTCGCGACCAGCGACCCGAGCGCAGCAATCCCCACGAGAACGGCGAGTTTTGTCCACTTCTTTCCGCGGAATCCGAGTGTCGCGATGACGGCGGAGACAATTCCGCCGAACGCCAGCGGCAGTCCGAGCAGCGCAAGGCCGGTCGCTTGCGGGTCGTCCGGGGAGGTCGGCGCGAGGTCTTCGCGAGTCACGTCCATGCCCTGAGCTTCGAGTTGTCCCGCCATGCCCTCGATCATCTGCGCATACGGTGCGCCGTTGCCGGAGGCGGTGTATGCCGTCGCACCCTGCGGGGTGACCACGAGCCCACCCACCGCTTCACGCTGTGCGATCGCATCGCGCACTTCCTCGTCGGAATCGCGTACGAGGAGGGTGGGGCCGTCCTCGCTTAGTGTTGCTTCCATCTTTTCGACGAGCGGTCCCGGCGCCGCAACCGCCAGCGGCACATTGCGCGGGCCTGATGCGAAGGTTGGTGCGAGGAATGCGAAGAGCATGAGCCCAATGATGATCGGGATTCCAATGACGGCGCCGACCGCCTTGACTGTTGAGTTGTTCGTTGCGTTCACGGGAACCTCCTATATGGAACGCAGTGTTTCACTTACACAAACCGAACATAGTGTTCCATTTGTTAAGCTGTCAAGCATGAGACAAGACGCACGCGACAACCGCGAGGCCATCGTCACCGCAGCCCGCTCACTTCTTATCGACGTCGGCCCCGGCGTTTCCATGCGCGCCATCGCGAAGGAAGCCGAGGTTGGAGTGGCGACAGCCACGCGACATTTCCCGGAGCGCATCGACCTCCTGGATGCCATTGGCGAACACGCGGTGGAGGACATCAACCACGTCATCGATCGCCACCTCGACGAATTTGCCGACGTCCCCCGCAACGCCTGGCGCCAAGCCACCCACGAAATCGGGGACCTCAAACACGCGGCGCTTGCGCAGGCGATCTTCGCCGATTCCATGAGTGACCCCGCGACTATCAAGCGGCGCGAACCCGTGATCGAGAAGCGGATTAGGGAGATCCGTGCCTGCTACAACCGCCTCCTCGACCCTGCCAAAGCTGCCCACCTATGCCCCGAAGATCTAGACCCCATTGAGTTCCACATCGGCCTTGGTGTGGTGACCCGTCCACTGCCAGCCGGGGTGCCGGTCAATAACGTGGCAAAAAACCTGGTTCCGAACCTCATCGATTTATTGCTGGACGGTCTCGAGCAGCGCGCGCAGGGGTAGGAGGGTGAGCTGCCTAAAGGTCCGAAAGAAGTTCCGGTCGAGGTATTCAAGGAGTGCGATGCTGGTCGCTGAAAATCGGCCAGGCTGGGCAGAAATGGTCGACCTGCATCGCACGCTTCTAACACCTCGACCGGAGCAGAATCGGCATGGTAGCCCAGGAAAGTTCCCCGAAGGCGAACGCCCAGAAACCCCTACAGCTCCGCCTCGATGGCGGTGAAGACGGCCTGCATGCTGGCCTGCGGCGTGCCGGGGACGACGTCGGCGAGGACGACGCCGACTCCTTGCGGGGCCTGGAAGGTGACGGCTTCGGCGTCGAGGGGCATGAGGGCGCCGATGATGGCAAGTTCGGCATCAGCGATGCCAGCAGAACCAGAAGAACCGGCCGGGATGTCGATGTCGGTGACGTCCCATTCGCCGACGCGCAGGCGGAGGGAGCCGGTTTCGATGTTGTCGGGGTCGGGGAAGACGGCGACTTCGCGCAGCTCGGCGCGCAGGGCTTTGGCGGCGAGGGCGATGTAGTCGAGGAGGTGGACGAAGGCGTTGTCGGTTTGGGGGACGCTGTGGACGACGGAGTCGATGAGCGGGGCGTTGTGGGGTCCGCGCAGGCCGAGCAGCGTGGTCATCGGGGCTTCGCGGAAGGCGTCGAGGTCGTCGAGGATGGCGTCTTCGATGTCGGCGGGTTCGGCGGCGGCGTCGAGGTGGATGTTGGCGTCACCGAGCAGCGTGAGGCAGCGGGCGAGATGTTTGACGTCGCGTTGGGTCAGCTGGTGGGGCATTAGCGTTCTTCTTCCTTTTCGTATGATTTGGCCCAGGGGTTGCGCCGTTGGGTGCCGTAGCGGGACCGCGCCTGAGCGGGAGCAGCGGGAGCAGCGGGGGCGGAGGCGGGAGCAACAGGCTCGGCGGGTTCGGAGGGGGCGTCGAGAAGCTCGGCTTGTTCTTCTTTGAAGCGGCGGCGTTCGCGGGTTTCGGCCCAGATGAAGTAGATGAGGCCGGCGGGCGCCATGATGCCGAAGGCGATCCACTGCAGTCCGTAGGAGAGGTGGTTGCCGGTCTCGAGCATGGGCAGGGGGATGGCGGTGAGGTCGCCGGGGGAGTCGCTCAGGAGTTGGACGTAGGGGCTGGCCAGGGTGGTGTCGGTGAGTTCGCCGACTTGGCCTGGGCTGATGGAGTAGACCATGGTGTAGCCCTGGTCGTTGAGGGGTGCGGAGGGGTGTACGCCTTCGTCGACGCGCATCATGCCGGAGATGGTTTGTTCGCCGGTGGGTGGGGCGTCGATGTCGGGGACTTGGGTGGAGCCGATGGCGGGGACCCATCCGCGGTTGACGAGCACGCTTTGTCCGTTGTCCAGGTGGAATGGGGTGAGAACTTGGAAGGAGGGGGTGCGGTCGATGGGGCGCAGGCGCAGCAGCACATCGCTGTCTTGGGCGTAGGTGCCGGTTGCGGTGATGCGGGTCCACTCGGCGTCGGGAGCAAGGGCTCCCTGCTTGTCGACGACCTCTCCGATCGGCACCGGGTCATGCTCGAAGGCGGTCTTGATGTGGTCGTTGCGCTCGACGAGTGCCTCGTTTTTATGGAGCTGCCAGGGCGCCAGCAGGGTGAACGCGAAGTAGGAGAACAGCACGATCAGGATGGCGACGATGACCCACCCGGGGGTCAGAAACGTTTTCCACCATGGTTGTGCACCTGTTTCAGGTTGCATTGTTGCTCCCGCTTTCACAGATCCCTTGTTTACTCCGGCTAGTCTAGCTGCGCTTTGACCCAGCTGATAATACCTGGGGCGGCGGCTTCGATTTGTTCGCGTGTGGTTTGGAATCCGTCGGCACCGCCGTAGTAGGGGTCTTCGACGCCGGCGCCTTCGGGGGCGACTGGGTCGAAGGAGCGCAGCAGGCGGATGCGGGACTCGGGGACGCCGCGGGCGATGAGTTCGGAGACGTGGTTGGTGTCGAGGGCGACGATGAGGTCGGCGTCGATTTGGTTGGCGCCGAACTGTTGGGCGCGGTGGCGGGTGCCGTCGTAGCCGTGGTTGGCGAGTTCGGCGACGGCGCGCGGGTCGGCGGGGCCGCCGACGTGCCAGCCGCCGATGCCGGAGGAGGTGACGCGGACGTGGTCGGCGAGGCCGGCGTCGGCAAGTTTGGCGGCGATGATCACTTCCGCCATGGGCGAGCGGCAGATGTTGCCGGTGCACACGAAATCAATATGCATAGAGGATCTCCTTGAGCTCGGTTGCGGTTTGTGCGGTGTGGGTGGCCTGTGCCCACTCCTCGGCGTCGCCGTAACCCCAGGTCACGGCGACGGACGGGATGTCGAAGTGGGCGGCACCCGTGAAGTCGTGGGTGCGGTCGCCGACCATGATGGGGCGCTTTGGTGCGAAGGTGTCGTGGACGTACTCCAGCACCGCGATCTTGGTGCTGCGGCCGTGCTCGTGGTCGGCGGCGCCGAGGAAGTCCAGGTGCGGCCAAATGCCCGCGCGCTGCAGCGCAAGGGTAGCGAAGGTTTCGCTTTTGGACGTCGCCGTGCCCACCCGGAGCCCATCCCGGTCAAGCTGGGCGATCAGTTCGGCCATGCCGTCGAAGACGGTGAACTGCTGCCACCCGTCGGTGCTCATGAAGTCGGAGTAGACCTGCATCGCGGCGTCGACTTGCGCGGGTGTGCACCCGGCCTTCTCGTAGGACTCGCGCATGGGCGGCCCCGGGATCTTCGCGATGAACGCTTCGTCAGGCGGGGCGATGTCGATGGCGGCGAGCCCCCGCAGGAAGCCTTCGCGGATTCCTGGGAAGGAGTCGAGGATGGTGCCGTCGACGTCAAAGAGCACGGTCGGGCGGTTTGTTTGGAGTGTCACGCCCACCAGCATTCCAGGTTTGTAGGCTAGTTGCCATGACGACGAAGACTGTAGGAGACATTGTCGCGGCACTCGAGGCCGCCTACCCGCCCGAACTCGCCGAAAGCTGGGACCAGGTCGGCTTGATTTGCGGCGACCCGGACGAGCCTGTGCGCAAGGTGGCGTTTGCCCTGGACTGCACGATGAGCGTGGTGGAGCGCGCGCTGGAGGAAGGCGCGGACATGCTGGTCGTCCACCACCCGCTGCTGCTGCGCGGGGTGCACTCGGTTGCGGCGAACACGCCGAAGGGCAAGGTCGTGCATACGCTGATCCGCGGCGGCTGCGCGTTGTTCGCGGCGCATACGAACGCGGACTCGGCGCGCCCGGGGGTCAATGACAAGTTGGCGGAGCTGGTCGGGATTCGGCCCGGCAGGCCGATTCGCCCGGTGGGGGATGTGGACGTCGATACGCCGGGGGCGCTCGAGCGAGCCACCGGCCTTGGGCGAGTGGGCACCCTGCCTGAGCCGATGACCCTGCGCGAGTTCACCCAGCGCGTGGCCGACGCCCTGCCAGAGACCGTGTGGGGCGTGCGCGCCGCAGGCGACCCGGAGCAGATGGTGCGCACCGTCGCCGTCTCCTCCGGCTCGGGCGACAGCTTCCTCGACGACGCCAGGGCGCTCGGTGTCGATGTTTATGTCACCTCGGACCTGCGCCACCACCCAGTCGACGAGCACCTGCGCGCAGGCGGGCCCGCCGTGATCGATACTGCGCACTGGGCGAGTGAATTTCCGTGGACGCAGCAGGCAGAGGGTATCGTGAACCCGCTAGGCGTGGAAACGTGCATCATCCCGGTGCGCACGGACCCGTGGACCGTTTCCGCCCACCCGAATCAAGCCAAGTAAAGGAGCAGTGCTTCCCCGTGAAACTTGCCGTAGAACTCCAGCAGGTACTACTGAATCTTGCCAAGGCTGACCGCCAGGCCGCCCACCCCGAGGCCACGAGCGAGGAGGAAAAGGAGCTGCAGCGCCTCACCGCGGAGCTCGAGCGCATGCGCGGTGCGGCGTCTGCGGCGCAGCTCGCCGTCGACGACATGGAGCTGGAGATCCTGCGCATCCAGGAAGACGAGCGCAAGCTCAAGCGCCGCGACCTGGACAACAAGCGCATGCTCGGCGCGGAGACAGACGAGGAGCGCCGCAAGGACCTGCAACACGATCGTTACACCACGAAGTCGCGCATCGCGGATTTGCAGTATGAGCTGAAGGAGGCCCACAACGAGATCGCGGCGCTGCGCAACAACCGCGACAACCATGGGGCTCGCCTGGACGGGCTCGAGCGTAAGGTCGAGGCCGCGCAGCGCGCTGTGGACGCTCTCCCGGCACGCGAGCGCGTGGACACCGAAGCACTGCGCAGCCAGCTGCCCGCGGACGTCCTCGAGGCCTACGACGAAATCGGCGCCGCCGCGTTCAACGGCCGCACCTGCAACGGCTGCTTCATCGCCCTGCCCGCCACCGAGCGCAACCAGGTCAACGCCACCCCGGCCGACGAGGTCCCAATGTGCCCGAACTGCGGCACACTGCTGGTACGCACCCAGGTACAGGAGTAGGCGCATGAAGGTAGCCATGTTTTGCGACGGCGGCTCCCGCGGCAACCCCGGCGTGGCCGGAAGCGGCGCCGTCGTCTACGGCCCGGACGGGGAGACGCTGGCGGAAGTCGTCTACGCGGTGGGCAAGAAGTCCACGAACAACGTCGCGGAGTACCACGGACTCATCGAGGGGCTGAAGGCCGCCATCGACGCCGGCGCCGACGAAGTCGCGGTGTCCATGGACTCCAAACTCGTGGTCGAGCAGATGAACGGGCGCTGGAAGATCAAGCACCCCGACATGCAGCAGCTGGCGCTGGAGGCGAAGCAGCTCGCGCGCACGTGCACCAAGGTGACGTACACGTGGGTGCCGCGCGCCAAGAACAAGAAGGCCGACGAGCTGTCCAACGTAGCCATGGACGCCGCCGCGAAGGGCAAACAGGGTCTCGTTGCACACGAGGCGCCCGCGCAAGCACCGAAGCAGGTCGCCTCGGCAGCACCAAAAGAGGCACAGCCCCACGAGACGGCCAGCCCCGGCCACTGGTCCGGCACCGACGCCCCGCGCACCCGCTTCGTGCTGCTGCGCCACGGCCAAACCGAACACTCCGCCCGCCGCGTCTACAGTGGGCAGGCCAACCCGCCGCTCACCGAAATCGGGCAGGCGCAGGCGCGCCGGGCCGCAGCCGCGCTCGCCGAGATGGGGCACATCGACGTGATCGTTGCCTCACCGCAGGCGCGTGCCCAGCAAACCGCGCAGGCCTGCGCGGACGCGCTCGGGATTGCGCACGAGGACATCGTCACCGAGGAGGGCTTCCGCGAGGTGGACTTCGGTGACTTTGAGGCGCTCAACAGGCAGGACGCGCAGCAGCGCTACCCCGAGGAGTTCGAGGCGTGGCAGGCCTCCGCCGCCACCGCGCCGCCGAACGGGGAGTCGCTGGCATCGCTGCACCGCCGCGTCACGCGTGCCCGGCTGCGCGTCCAGGAACGCTACGAAGGCAAAACCATCCTCTTGGTGGCGCACACCACGCCGATCAAGTCGGTGATCCGCCAGGGGCTGAACGTGAGCGCTGAAGTGTTCAAGCACCTGTTTCTGGACTTGGCGTCGATTTCTGTGGTGGAGTTCTACGGGGAGATGGGCGTGGTGCGCTGCGTCAACGACGTCGCCCACCACCGAAAATAAAGCGCACCGGCCGCTGTGTTGTAGAGTGGCACAGTGCGAATGAGCCGGCCGGGCGACCGCGTCGCCCCGAACCGCCACACGCGTTGTGGCTGGCGGGGACCGAGGAAAGTCCGGACTCCACAGGGCACGGTGGTTGCTAACAGCAACCCGGAGCGATCCGCGGGCAAGTGCAACAGAAAGTACACCGCCAACCCAGGCAACTGGGTGGGTAAGGGTGAAAGGGTGCGGTAAGAGCGCACCGGCATGCACAGTGATGTGCGTGGCCAGGTAAACCCCACCGGGAGCAAGGCAAGAACCGCAGCCGCAAGGCTGGGGTCGTCGGACGTGATGAGGCTGCCCGCCCAGTCCGAAGGTAGCTGCTTGATGCGCCCAGCGATGGGACGCACAGATGGATGGTTGCCGCCCGCGCCTACGGGCACGGGTACAGAATCCGGCTTATAGGCTGGCTCATTCGCCTTACACTTCGATCCTGCCAACCTCACCCGTCGTGATCGGGATGACCAGCAGGTTCTCCTTCATTCGGGAGGCAAAGTTTTCGGCTTTCGACGTCGGCACCAGCGCCAGCACCGACTGGGAGACCCCAGGTGCGGCTGGTCTTGCGACGCTCGCTCCGCACTCGCACGCGAGCTGGCTCAGCAGCGCCGGGGTTGCCAGGGCCTCATCGGCGGCGTCACCCGCGTGGGGGCTTAGCGCGTCGACCAGCGCATCGATCTGCTGCGAGCGCAACGCCTGCGCCGCACCCAGTGCGCGTGCCGTTTCGTCCTCACAGCGCTGCAGCACTGCGCGTGCGCGCCTCGGATCCGGTGCGGAACTATCGCCAACGGTGTGGCGGGCCTCCACCCACTGGACCACGCGCGCGGTCGCGTCAGGTAGTTGGCGCAGCGAGGTCACGCCGAAGTTTGCTGCTGCCGTCTCGATGAACTCCTGGCGTCGCCGCATCGACTCCGCGAACGCGTCCGGCTGCGGTGCCTGCTCCTTGGCCACCACGAACATTCGCAGGCCAAGGCGCTCCGGGTGGGTGATCTGCGTGACCGAGCCGTCTGCCTGTTCCACAAGGTTCAGCGTGGTGCCGTGGCCGCGAAGCGCCGCGGTGTAGCGCGCCTTCAGTGGGCTGGACGTGGCGTACGCGGTGGCGGACTGTGCGCAGACCTCCGCAAGCTTCGTGCGCAGGGGAGGGGCGTCGATATCGTCGTGGGCGCCGGCGCATGCCAACGTGATGGCGGCTTCTGCCGCGGCAATCTCGCCGAGGCCAACTCCGTGCGGGACGTGGGAGACCACCGAGATGTCCATTCCCGTGGTCTCGCGGGAAAGCACCTGGCGGTGGATCAGCGTATGGATCAGCCCGGTAATCCGGTGCGCGAGCTGCGCTTCCTCGGTGCCCGCGGTAGGGGCGTTGAGCGCCGCCAGCGTGCTGGTCGCGGCGAGAATCTGGCCGTCGGCACGCGTGAACTGGAGCGAAATGACATCGTCCGACCTGCGGCTCACCGCGGCACACACCCGCTGTGGGCCAAGCCCGATGATGCTCGCCCCGCCATAATTATCGACGCCATCACCAGCCACCACCACCGTTGCCGGCGCGGAAGCGACGTGGTCGGGGGCGCAGCCAGCATGGTGGGCATGTGCAGCACGCATCTCCTGTTGGACATTCATAGGGCACAACCATACCCGTGGCGCTAAGGTGGGCGCCATGAGCGGAAACTTCTATTACAACCCGACCACCGGCGAGATCACCGAGGGCAAAGTGCAGTCCTGGGAAAACCGCATGGGCCCCTACAAGACGCGCGAGGAAGCCGAGGATGCGCTGCGCATCGCGGCCGCGCGTAACCAGCAGGCGGACGCGGAGGACGCCGCCGAGGACAACTGGGGTACCCCACCTTCCTGGGAGAAGTAGCCCCTACTGCACGTACAGGGCTTACAGGGCTTTCTGTGCCGCCTTCTTTACTTCGCGGATCGCGCCGAAGTAGCCGCGCAGTGCCTTTTCACCGTCGCGGAGTTCGCGTTGGAAGCACATGCCGTAGGCGAACACGTCCTCGTCGCGCTGGCGCGCCAGCTTCGCAAGCACCAGCAGCTCCTCGCGCGAGGTCGCGCAGTCCTGGAAATCACCCAGCATCGATTGCAGGCGCTTGCAGGCCTTGATAAGGCGCTTGAACTTCGGGTCGCCGGTGGCTGCCGCTGCGTAGCGCAGCCGCTTGGCTGCCTTGCGCACGTCGTGCACGTAGGCCTCGCGCTTCGCGCGCGGCAGTGACGTGTCGTGGTAGCGGTCGTCGACCTTGGCGTGGCGCTTCATCAGCTTCTTATATGCCTTGCGCACGTGGCGGGCCAGGGCTTCGTCGTTGTCCTTGATGCCCTCGCGCACCTGGGGAGGGTTCGCGATGAGTTCATCGATGGCGTCGAGAAGGTTGAGGTAGGCGTCGCTGTTGCACATGTTGACGATGTTGCGGTGCGCGAGCTTGTACACGCTGTGCATATCCTCGCGCAGGTGGGCTGCGGCAGCATCATCCATGCAGCCGGAGTCGTCAGTGTCGAGCAGCTGCAACCACCGGGCGTGCACCACCTCAGCGTCTCGCGCCACCCCGAGCACGCCCGCGACGTGCTTGAGTTCCTTCTCGATCTTCGAAAACGCATCGCCCTGCACGAGCCCGTCGAAGGTGCGCAGGATGGAGCGCAGCTCCCGGATTGCCACTCGCTGCTGGTGCACCGAGTCCCACTGGTCGGCGCGTACGGCGCGGTCGCCGTGGACGATGGTGTCACGAAGCGTGCGTACGGAAGTTAACAGCGAATGCAGCGGGGAATCCGCAGGCAGGTGTGCCTCGGTGAGGTGCGGAGGCAGCGGAGCTTTCGCCAACGAGTCCCCGAGCGCGGACGTCAGCTTCGACGGCGAGGAGGACGGGCGAGCGCCGGAGGAGAGCAGGTAACGCTCCGCCTGGCGCAGCAGGGACGCACCTGCGTTGGTGCCCGCGACCTGCTCCGTGAGTTCGAGTTCCCACTCGCGCCAAGTGGTGTGCGAACCCCCTGGTAGCAGGGAGCGGGCGGAGACGTGGTCGTCGCAAAACTCGGCGACGGGCTGGCCTTCCTCGTCGGCGAGGATGGTTTCCACGCGGTGGTTGTCCACCTGGGCAATGGGCTGCAGCGGGTGGCGGCGCACGATGGCGCGGACGGCGTCGACAAGCTCCTGCGGGACCGTGTGCGGGTCCTGCAGTGGGCAGCGTAGCTCGGTGCGGCCTTGACCTGCTGGAATCTTCATGTGCCAGCCGTCGTCCGGGCCTCCCGTGCGGCGGCGCAGCGTGATCTTCTCGCGCGTCAGGCGCAGGTCAGCCGTGTCGTAGTAGATTGCGGAGAGCTGCTGGTGGCTCGTGCTCGCGAGCGCGGACACCCCCGGCAGCTGCCGCATGTCGGGGACGGCGGTGGAGTCGTCGACAGCTAACTTGATCTCAATTTCTACGTACTCATGTGGTGCAGCCACGGCGAAGCCCTACTTTCAACACGAAGCATGTGCGGTCACCGCAAAGTCTAACGCGTTCGCCCACTTTCGCGGCGGCATGAGCGCAGGCGCAGTAGGGTACAACACTATGGACACGCAACAGGAAAACGTACTTCGCATGGTTGAACAGCGCGACATCGCGTTCATCCGCCTGTGGTTCACTGACATTTTCGGATCCCTGAAAACCGTCATGATGAGCCCCGCCGAACTTGAGGCCGCCTTCGACGAGGGCGTGGGCTTCGACGGCTCCTCCATTGAGGGCTTCTCCCGCATCTCCGAGTCCGACACCTTGTTGCGCCCGGACCCCTCTACCTTCCAGCCGCTGCCGTTCGACGAAGGCACCGGCCTGCAGACCGCCCGCATGTTCTGCGACATCACCATGCCGGACGGCGACCCGCTCTACGCGGACCCGCGCCAGGTACTGCGCCGCCAGATGACGCACGCGCGCGAGCTCGGCTTCGAGTTCAACGCCAGCCCCGAGATCGAGTACTACGTGCTCAAGCAGAACATGCCTGGGGAGGACCCGGTGCCGGCGGACAAGGGCGGCTACTTCGACCAGGCGAAGCGCAACGAGGCGCCGAAGTTGCGCCGCCAGGCGATCGCCGCGTTGGAGTACATGGGCATTGTCACTGAGTTTTCCCACCACGAGGCCAGCGCCGGCCAGCAGGAGATCGACCTGCGGCACACCGACGCGCTGACCATGGCCGATAACGTGGTCACCTTCCGCTACATTGTGAAGACTGTCGCGGAAGCCAACGGCGTGCACGCAACGTTCATGCCGAAGCCGTTCGCGGACATGGATGGTTCCGCGATGCACACCCACTTCTCGCTGTGGGAGGGGGAGACCAACGCCTTCCACGACCCGGACGATGAGATTTCGCTGTCCAAGACGGGCCGCCAGTTCATCGCGGGCATCATCGAGCACGCCAACGAGATCTCCGCGGTGACGAACCAGTGGGTCAACTCGTATAAGCGCCTCCAGTTCGGCTCGGAGGCGCCGACCGCGGCGACGTGGGGCGTGTCCAATCGCTCCGCGATGGTGCGCGTGCCCACCTACCGCCTGCACAAGGCGGACTCGCGCCGCATCGAGGTCCGCTCGTTGGACTCCGCCTGCAACCCGTATCTTGCGTACGCGGCGGTGCTGGCAGCGGGCCTGCGCGGCATCGAGGGGGAGTATGAGCTCGACGAGCCAAGCCGCGACGACGTATTCGCGCTGACTCGCCGGGAGCGCCGCGCGATGGGGTACCGCGACCTGCCGAACTCACTCGACCAGGCGCTGCGCCACCTGGAGCGCTCCGAGTTCATGGCAGAAGTGCTCGGGGAGCAGGTCTTCGAGTTCTTCCTGCGTTCGAAGTGGGACGAGTACCACGCCTACACCTCCCAGATCACCCCGTGGGAGATCGAAAGCGGCATCGACCTTTAAGGAAACACCATGTCTGCAGATGCACCCTTGCCGAACCCTGCGAAGCTCGGGCTGACCAGCCCCCGCGCCGCCGAGGACTTAGCCACGCTCGGCATCACGGATGCGAAGGTGCTCGCAGCGCTTGCCGACGCCGGCGATCCAGACCTGGCGCTCAACACGCTCTACCGTCTCTTCAGCGCGCTTGACGACGCCCCATCCTGGCAGGACGTGCAGTCCCACCTGGCGGCCGACGGCCAGTTCCGCACCCGGCTGTTCGCGCTGCTCGGCGGCTCCACGGCGCTGTCCGACCACCTGGTGGCGCACCCGCAGCGCTGGTGCAGCCTGCTCGAGCCGCTCCCAGGCAGCGAGGAGCTCTTCCGCACGTTGCTCGCGGCCGTCGACGCCGCGCCGGCGGGCCTCGAGGGCGACACAGCAAGCGAGGACCTGACCACCCCCGGCACCTACCGCGCGGGGCAGGAGTGGTCGCGCCACGCCAGCGCCACCGCACCGCTTCGCGAGCACTACCTCACCCTCATGATGCGCATCGCCGCCTCGGACCTCGCAGGTGAGGTGGGCTACCGCGAGGTGACCGAGTACGTCACCACGCTTGCCGACGCCGCCCTGACCGCAGCGCTGGCCGTCGCCATCCGCGAAACCTACGGCGACGACGACCCCGACTCCTGCCTCGCGATCATGGCGATGGGCAAGTGCGGCGCCCGCGAGCTGAACTACATCTCTGACGTCGACGTCATCTTCGTCGCCGAACCAGCCACTGCCCCGGCCACCAAGACCGCCAGCACCGTGATGCAGCTGGGCACCGCGTGCTTCTTCGAAGTCGACGCCAACCTTCGCCCCGAGGGCAAGTCCGGCGCGCTCGTGCGCACCGTTGACAGCCACCTGACGTATTACAAGCGCTGGGCGCAGACCTGGGAGTTCCAGGCACTGCTCAAGGCCCGTCCGATGACAGGCAACGCCGAGATGGGGCAGCGCTACATCGCGGCGTTGCGCCCATTGGTCTGGGAGGCGTCGCAACGCACAAGCTTCGTCGAGGACGTCCAGGCGATGCGCAGGCGCGTGCTCGAGCACGTGCCGAAAGACCTGCGCGAGCGCGAACTCAAGCTGGGCAGCGGCGGGCTTCGCGACGTCGAATTCGCCGTCCAGCTGCTCCAACTAGTCCACGGGCGCATCGACCCGAGCATCCGGGTGAAGAACACCGTCGACGCGCTCCAGGTGCTTACCGACGGCGGCTACATCGGACGCGAGGACGGCGCCAAGCTGATCGACGCCTACGAGTTCCTCCGCCTGCTCGAGCACCGACTGCAGCTCACCCGCTTCAAGCGCACCCACCAGCTGCCCAAACCGGACGACGCGAAGGCGCTGCGGTGGCTCGCGCGCACCTCGGGCTTCCGCACCGGCCCGCGCGCGACCGCCACTGAGGCGCTGCGCGCCCGCCTCAAGCAGGTCCGCTTCACCGTGGCCAACCTGCACGAGCGCATCTTCTACCGCCCGCTGCTCAGCGCTGTGGTGAACCTGAGCTACGGCGAGGCCACCTTGAGCGCCGACGCCGTCAAGGCCCAGCTGGCCGCACTCGGCTACCGCCACCCGGCCCGCGCCCACGACCACCTCACCGCGCTGGTGAAGGGCACCTCGCGCCGGGCGAAGTTGCAGGCGATCCTGCTGCCGTCGCTGATGCACTGGCTGGGTGGCACCGCGGACCCGGACGCGGGCTTGTTGAACTACCGCAAGCTTTCGGAGGCCGCGGAGGACAAGAGCTGGTTTTTGCGCATGCTGCGCGACGAGGGCGTGGTTAGCCAGCGTCTCATGCAGATTTTGGGCACCAGCCCGTACGCCTCCGAGCTGATCATCGCGGCTCCTGAGGTGGTCAAACTCTTCGGCGACGGCTCCTCGGGGCCGCGCCTCCTCGAGGCTGCACCCGACCAAGTGGAGAAGGCGATCGTCGCAGCCGCCGGGCGCTACGAGGACCCGGACCGCGCGGTGTCGGTGGCGCGTTCGCTGCGTCGGGCGGAGCTCGCGCGCATCGCCGCTGCCGACCTGCTCGGGTTCATGGAGGTGCGACAGGTCTGCGAGGAGCTCACCTACGTGTGGGACGCCGTCTTGCGCGCCGCGCTCGCCGCCGAGATGCGCGCCCAGCACCAGGACCCAGAGCGCCCAGCGCCGGCGCGAATAGCGGTGATCGGCATGGGCAGGCTCGGCGGGGCAGAGCTCGGCTATGGCTCGGACGCAGACGTGATGGTGGTTGCCACAGCCAACGAGGGCTACGACGACCACGAGGCAACCGTGTGGGCCGCCAAGGTCATTGAGGCGATGCGCGCGCGCCTGGCCAAGCCGAGCGCCGACCCGCCGCTCGAGGTCGACCTGGGGCTGCGCCCCGAGGGGCGCTCTGGCGCGGTGGTGCGCACGGTGGAGTCCTACGAGCGTTACTACACCGAGTGGGGCGAGGCGTGGGAGCGCCAGGCGCTGCTGCGCGCCGTCACCATCGCCGGTGACCGGGACCTCGGCGCGGACTTCCTCCGCGTTATCGACCCAGTGCGCTACCCGCCGGAAGGTGCCAGCCAGCGGGACATCAGGGAGGTCCGCCGCATCAAAGCGCGCGTGGATAACGAGCGCCTGCCGCGAGGGGCGGACCGCGCCACCCATACCAAGCTGGGCCGCGGGGCGCTCGCCGACGTCGAGTGGACTGTGCAGCTGCTCACCATGATGCACGCGCACACCCATCCTGCGCTGCACACCACCTCCACACTGGAGGCGCTCGACTACCTCGCCGACCCGGAAGACGACCTACCGCGGGTGATCGAACCGCAGCAGGCCTGCCAACTGCGCGAGGCATGGCTGATGGCCACCAGGGCCCGCAACGCCATCGTTTTGGTCACCGGCAAGCGCACCGACCAGCTGCCCGCGCCGGGCACGCAGCTCGGCCCCGTCGCAGGCTCCGCGGGCTACAGCCCGGAGCACCAGCAGCAGTTCCTGGAGGACTACCGGCGCACCACCCGCCGCGCATACCGCGTGGTCGAGGAGGTGTTCTGGGGCGAGGCCCCGTCGCTTGAGTTCGAATAACTTATGCTGGTGCCCATGGCTGTACAGATCTCAATTGACCTTCATAATGCAACGTTCGCGGACCTCGTCGCGCTTGTCGACGCCGCCCGCGTCGCCGGCGTCACCTCCGACACTGCACTCGAGCTGGAAGATTCCACGCTGAGCATCGCCGTTGAACCAGATAGCGTGGATGCCCACCAGCAGCGCGTGCCCGAGCGCGCCCACGAGGAACACCCGACGACCTCTTCTCCGGGCGCCACGGCGCTGCCGCAGCTTGGCGACGCCGCCATCCGCTCCGTCGTGGACATCCTGACCGGGCGTCAGGAACCGCCGCGGCGCTAGCGGGGTGTTCTTAGTTCGCAGCCCGCGGTGGCGCCTGCTCGACGATCTTGAGTCGGCGCATCTGCGGCTGCGCCTTCGCCCGTGCCACGAGCAGGCCCACCATCAGCAGGATTGCTAGCACGTAGACCGCGATCCAGGCGTACTGGAAGTCCTCCCACGTGTACTGCACCGAATCTGCCGAGTGGTCCAGCAAAATCCCCACCGCCTGGGCTGCCACCATGGAGGATGTGAAACCGCCCATATTGGCCAGGCCGGTGCCGGTCGCCACCATGGCGGGTGGCACGTGTTCGCGCACGTTATCGAAGCCGAAGTTGGACGCGGGCACCACCGTGCCCATCACGATCACCACCGCCAGGATCGCGCCGAAGCCGCGCGGAGTGGACGTCGAAAAGAACCACAAAAACATCAGCGGCGTCAGCGAGCACAGCACGATGACCGCCATGTCACGGCGCACGCCCAGGCGTGCAGAGACCGCACCGAGCACCGGCGATGCGACGATCATGCACACCGTCAGCACGATGAGCACCGTGCCGGCCTCCTGCTCGTTCAGGCCCATGCCGAGCGTCATCATCGGCACACCCCACAGCAGGGTGAAAGTGACCATCGGGAAGATGGAGAACCCGTGGATGAAGAAGGCCTCCCAGCACACCGGCGAGCGCACCACCGTCGAGAGCGTGGTGCGAAGCGGCACCTTTGCACTTTTGGCCACAGCCTCCTCGCCAGGCTTCGTGGGAGCGTCCGCCACCGCGACCACCGCGGCGAGCGCCACGAACACCCCGACCGCACCGAGCGAGACGAACGCGACCTGCCAGCCCTTCGCGTGCAGCAGCGCCAAGAACGGCACCGCGGACAGGAACTGACCCATCTGCCCAATCGCAGTAGACAGCTGCGTAAACAGCGGCGTCTTACGGGGCGGGAACCAGCTCGGCAGGATGCGCATCACTGCCAGAAACGCCGTGGCGTCGCCCGCGCCGATGAGTACGCGCGCCGCAAGCGCGACAGGGTAGGAGGACGTAAACCCGAGCAGGATCTGGCCCACCGCCATCACGAGCGCGCCGACGATCAGCATGAAGCGCGGACCCTGCCTATCGATGAGCACCCCGGTCGGGATCTGCGCCAACGAGTACACGCCAACCTGTACTGCGGTGAACACGGCGATGCGAGAGGCGTCGATACCAAAGCGGTCGATCGCCTCAACTCCCGCGACGCCGAAGGACGTGCGGCCCAAGATGGCGACCACGTACACCGCGACCGCGCCGAACCACACAAACAGGGCGCGCCGGGTGACGCGCTGCTGTGGATCGTTGGTCTGGGAGACAGGGGAGTTGGAATGGGGCATGCGGTACAAGGTACTCCCCCGGCTAGGCAATCCGGCATGCGGGTCCGGTGCGTCACGTAGACTGTGCAACCGTGGATTACATTTCAACGCGCGATACCGCAGGCACAACCTACAAGTTCACCGACATCCTGCTCACGGGCTTAAGCCCGGATGGCGGCTTGTTCCTTCCCGTGGAGTACCCGCAGCTGAGCCCCGAGCAGCTCGACAGCTGGCGCACGCTGCTCGCCGAGCGCGGGTACGCGGCACTCGCCGCCGAAGTGCTCAAGCTCTTTATCGACGACATCCCGCACGCCGACATCGAAGCGATCACCGCCCGCGCCTACCGCACCCCCGTATTTAACGACGCCGCCATCGTCCCCGTAACCAAACTCGAGGACGACCTGTGGCTGGCACACCTCTCCGAGGGGCCAACCGCGGCGTTTAAGGATATGGCGATGCAGCTGCTCGGCGAGCTCTTCGAATACGAGCTGGGCCGTCGCGGCCGCCACCTGAACATCCTGGGCGCTACCAGCGGCGATACCGGTTCCTCTGCCGAGTACGCGATGCGCGGCCGCGACAACATCCGCGTGTTTATGCTCACCCCAGCTGGCAGGATGACGCCATTCCAGCAGGCCCAGATGTTTGGCCTGGACGATCCGAACATCTTCAACATCGCCCTCGACGGCGTCTTCGACGACTGCCAGGATGTGGTCAAGGCCGTCAACGGCGACGCCGACTTTAAGGCGAAGTACGCCATCGGCGCCGTCAACTCCATTAACTGGGCGCGCCTGTTGGCCCAGACGGTCTACTACATCTCTACCTACCTGCGCGTGACCGAGAACAACTCGCAGAAGGTGAGCTTCTCGGTGCCGACAGGCAACTTCGGCGACGTGTGCGCGGGCTACATCACCAAGCGGATGGGCCTGCCAGTTGACCGCCTGATCGTGGCTACCAACGAGAACGACGTCCTCGACGAGTTCTTCCGCACCGGCCAGTACCGCCCGCGCAGCGCGGCCGAGACTCAGGCGACGTCCTCGCCGTCCATGGATATCTCGAAGGCGTCGAACTTTGAGCGCATGATGTTCGACGCCGTCGGGCGTGACGCCGCGCTGACCAGCGAGCTCTTCGGCACCAAGGTGAACGACGGCGGCTTCGACGCCGAGGACTTCGGCGGCGCAGACGTCCTCGACCGCATCCGCGACGCGTTCGGCTTCTGCTCCTCCTCGTCCACCCACGCTGACCGCGTGGCGACCATCCGCGAGGTCCACGAGCGCTCCAGCGTGCTGATTGACCCGCACACCGCCGACGGTGTCCACGCCGCTCGTGCTGTCAGCGGTGACGTCAACACTCCTGTCGTCGTGCTGGAGACCGCGCTGCCGGTGAAGTTCGCCGAGACCATCGTCGAGGCCACCGGCACCCAGCCGGAGGTGCCTGAGCGCTTCCGTGGCATCATGGACCAACCACGGCACGTCACCGAATTGCCGAATGACGCCGACGCCGTGAAGGCCTTTATCCAAGACTCCATCGAAGGGAAGTAGCACATGGCACAGGAACAGTTCGCAGGCCCGGAGTACTTCACCGAGTTCGACCCCGAGAAGTTCATCCGAGACATGAAGATTCAGAAGGAAGAAGCTGCCAAGGGCGACCCCGCCTTCGCTGACGATGAAGCGGGCGATGAGCAGTAGCGGCGACCTCGCCAAGAAATACCAGCCCGAAAACGGGCAACAGTGGACGTTCCCGGAGCCGGTCGCCCCAGTAGGGCAGCCGGCGCCTCGTCGCGGGCTAGGTGGTGCCGCGTGGTTTACCGTCATCGTCACCGCGCTGTGCTTGGTCGGGATGGTGGTGTGGCTGGGCCTGCACACCTCTGAAATAGACACGCGCACCGCCGAGGAGCGCCAAGCCCAGGAAGCCGTCCAGCGACCCGGGGAGCAACCGCCTGCCGCGGCAACGGGCAACCGGATCCTGGTGCCCGAGTTCGCACCGTGGGCGCCGGGCTCCCTGATCCAGTCCACGGACCACTACCCGGAGCCGGGGGAGCGCTTCACCGCGCAGTCCTGCACCGTCGCGTTCACGTTCTCGGGTGCCGACGGCCGCTCCTACGCCGTCACCGCCGGGCACTGCGGGCGTGAAGGCAACCTGGTGTGGCCGAAGGGGGCCTCGGACACGAACGACTACTCGCAGGAAGTCGGTAGGTTTATCTACTCCGGGCTTTACACCCCTGATGTAGAGGACCCAGAGGCGGAGCGCATCGACGTCGGCATTATCGAGATCTACGACACGGACCGCGCCGTGCCGCTCGTCGGCGACCCGATCCCAACTGGCATCGGCGCCGACATTGGGCCCGTTGACCGTGTTTGCAAGACCGGCGGAACCACCGGCTACACCTGCGGCCACTTCGAGGCCGCGAGCCGCGTTCAGATCGTGACCGCCCACGACGACGAAGAACAACGTGAGTCCCGCGGCGACATCGCAGGCGTCTGCGCCTCCTCCGGCGACTCGGGTGGCCCCGTCTTCGCAGACGTGAATGGGCGCGCCACCATCATCGGCGTGGTCTCCGGGACGGAAGCCGACCGTTCAGGAGAGGATTGCTGGGAAGGCATGGAGGACCCGATCATGATGTCCTACTCCAACGTTGATCAAATTCTGAGCGTCATCGAGCGCGTCGTGCCGGACGCCCAGTGGGTCGAACAGCAGTGGTGAGCTACTGCGTATCGGGCGTCGGGTTCGTCTGCAAGTCGTGCTTGCCCTTGTCATCAATCTCGAGCGTGGTCACTTCGCCAGCTCCGTAAGCCTGGTAAATCACCTCGACGAAGCCGTCGGGGAGGCCAACGTCTTCCCACATTGCGATGAGGCTGTCGCGATCAGCCTCGTCGGCCACGTTCATCCACGTTACCTTGACTTTCTGTCCGAACGGGTAGTGCAGGAACCCGACGAAGTCGGCGTCGTAACCTACCGCGAGGCGAATGAGCTGCGCAATCGATTCTGGTGCGGGAGCGTCGTGGCAGTAGTCCCACAAACTCATGTTGAGGTTGCTGCCCGTGCGCAGCTCGACGCCGGGGATGCAGTTCTGCTGCAGCAGGCGTGAGAGGTGCCCCGCGAACGAGTCCACGTCTTGCACCGCGGTATCCGTGATGTCGCCGCGCAGCGCTGCGCCGCGATGCGCCTCGCGCACCTCTGCATCCGCGATCAGGTACGGCCGGATGCTCGCTTCTATCGACGCGATGTCGGCCTGCGGTGCCTCGGGCTGAAACACTAGTTCGCGCTGCAGCCGAGTCTCCTGCGGAGCGTTGTGCTGGTAGGCGTACAACGCGACTGCCAGCGAGGCCAGCACCACCACGAGCGCTCCGTACACCGCCACAAACAGTGCAGTTGGCACCCGGCGAAGCAAAGCGACAGACTGTGCGGAGTCATCAGTGGTGGTGTGCAACATGCCGTAAATAGTAACCGAAGTACACTTGAACCCATGCCTATACCCGAGTTCATCGTGCAGACCCGAAAGAAGATCGGAACCGACCCAATGTGGGTTCCCTCCGTATGTGCCGTCGTGCTGCGGGACTCCACCGCGGACACCCCGTGGGCAGTCCCCGAAGTGCTCCTCGTCCGCCGCGCGGACAACGAGAAGTGGACGCCCGTGACCGGCATCGCCGACCCAGGCGAGGACGCCCACGACGCCGCGGTGCGCGAGGTACTCGAAGAGACCGGCATCAAGGCCACCCCGGCTGCGATCCTCGGCGTCGGCGCCATCGGCCCCGTCACCCACGACAATGGGGACATCGCAAGCTACATGTCGACGCAGCTCCGCCTCGAAGCCGTCGACCCCTCCCAGGAGCCCGTCGTCGGTGACGACGAATCCATCGACGTCGGCTGGTTCCCGCTATCCCACATGCCGGTCACGGACGCGAAGTGGCGCCTCGTCATCGGCGACGCCGCCGCCCAGCGCAAGCGCCCCGAGGGCTTCCAGCCACGCATGGGCTTTAGCAAGCGCAACTAATGCGGTTCGGCGTCGACGTATCCGAGCACCAGGCAGGCTTTGACTTCACCGCCTGCCCACTCGACTTCGCCATCATCCGCACCACCGACGGCACCTACCAGGACCACGCGTTCCCCACCCTGTTTGTCGACGCCCACTCCGCCGGCCTCAACGTATCCACCTACCACTTCCTGCGCAGCCCTTCCGAGGGAACCAGCGTGGCCGAGCAGGTGGAGGCCAGCGTCGAGGTACTCCAGCGCGCCCCCGGCGCCATGAATTGCCCGATGTGGCTCGACGTGGAAAGCCCTGCCGGGCTCGCGCTTTCCGACGTCCGCTCCGCCTACGACACCTTCCAGGGGCGTGGGGTGCGCGTTGCTGGCGTCTATACGAATGCCTGGTACTGGCGCCGATACATGCGCTTGGCCCGGCCCACCCAGTTCGGTGCGCTCTGGCTCGCAGACTGGGGTTCCGACGAGCCAGCATTTCCAGGTGCCGACGCATGGCCGACCCCACTCGGCATGGGCACACCCGAGGTGTGGCAGTACACTTCCCGCGGCACCATCGGGGGATTCACGGTGGACCTCAACGCGTGGAGGGACGTCGCATGAACGCTGTGCGCGTGGTGATGGCAGCCGTGGTGTGCGTTGCGTGCGTTGTGGTCCCGTCTGTGGCACCGCCAGCTCAGGCGCAGTTACTGGGGAAAGGCGATAGCGAGCCTTTGCCCGAGGCCCCGCTCGAGGCGTACGAGCGCAACATCGCGGCCCCACCGCAGCGCTGCACCGATTTCGAGATTGTGATTGCCGCCGGCACCGGCGACTCCAACCAGGGCGACGACCCGCTGCACGTGCGCGGACTGCGACCTGGCTCGACCCTGATCGCTGACGTCGAAGCGGCTGGCGAGAGCGTGTCTGCCTGGCAGGTGCCGTACACGGCCTCGGTTGGCGTGCTCGGCACGCTGGGGGAGACCAGGACGAACATGGCCCTGCCGTACGGGGCGTCGCTAGATACGGGCAAGCGTGCGGTGCGCACGCACCTCGCCACGCTCCACGACGCATGCCCGGACACGAAGGTGTTGTTCCTCGGGTTTTCGCAAGGGGCTGGCCTGCTCGGGGACCTCGTGGCGGAGTCCCCCGACCCGAGCCTTGTCGCGGCCTACCTTATCGCGGATCCGGGGCGCAGCCGCACCACCTACCACACGGCGGAAACAGTCACCGGCGCGCGTGGCGTCCGCGGCGAGAACGGCGAAATCCTCATCCCGCTCGACGGCGTACGCCTTGCTAGCGATGTCTCGGGTCTCACCGGGCCACGCCGCACCAGCTTCCACGACGCTGAGGCTGAGGTACTCACGTTTTGCCACAGCAACGACCTCGCCTGCGCCACGCAGCACGACGGGTTGGCGCAGCGCGTCGGCGTGCGCCTCGCCCAGCCCGCCGCGGTCCCGCTGCACAAACTAGCCGGACGCGGCTTCAAGGACTTCGGGCACAACCCCATCGCTACGATGCTTGCCTTGGCGTGGGAACTTGCTGCCGTGTCTCATGTAGTACAGGAATATGCGGGGGAGACACCGCCGTTTTCGGGAGAAGACATCACCGGGTTGGGCGTGCTGCTCCACGTGGCCGCGCAGGAACTGCTGCCGATGGCCGCCGGGCTAGGCGTTCCTCAGATCCCGATGCCACTGATTGACCTCATCCCGCACGTGATGAACATGATGCCCCACCACCTGGCCTACTTCGAGGGCGGCGACCACCCCGCGTGGACCATCGACGGCGAGTCAGTAGAGTCGTGGATCGCCCACGACATGGTCGCCCGGATGCAGGCGAGCTAACTATTCCTTATGGTGTACGTCTTACCGGGCACCGGCTGCGGCACCATCTGATCCAGGCTCGCCGGCCGCAGCCCCTTCGCCCGCAGGCCGTCGATCACGCACTCCACGGCTTGGGCCGTCGTCGGGTGGATGTCGTGCATCAACACGATCGACCCGGCCCGTGCCTGGTCAACCGCAGTCTTGCACGTCCGCGCCGGGTCGCGGTGCTTCCAATCCAGCGTATCGACGTCCCACAAGACCACCGCCTGACCCTGCACCCGCGCTGCCTCGGACACCGTCGCGTTGAGCGCCCCATACGGCGGGCGGACAAACCGCGGGGAGGCACCAGTGGCATCAGCAATCGCGCGGGAGCCCTCCTCCACTTCGCGACGCACCTCCGGCTGCGAAAGCCTCGTCAAGTCACGGTGCGTGGCAGTGTGGCTGGCTACCGTGTGACCGGCAGCCCGCATCCGCTTCACGACGCCCGGGTTCGCGCGGACCTTCGGCGCCAGCATGAAAAACGACGCCGTGGCGTGCTTGCGCGCCAGGATATCCAACACCTGATTCGTGGAGGCAGCCGGACCGTCGTCGAACGTGACGGCCACGCAGTTGGAACAGTCCGCAGGTTGATCCTGGGTCGGAGCCGACGCGCTGGGCGCAGGAGCCGGAGCAAGCTGCTGTGCCAACGGATGGTTGCGCGCCTGCGGCGGAAGCGCCCGGTAGATAGCCGTACGGAGCTCCTCACCAGCCTGGGAGCTGGATTGAGAGAACGCCTGTGAGCTGCCCACGAGCGGGTTCGCGACCGCGTTCGGCGCAGTACACAGCACCGCCACCGCAACGAGTGTGGACATTACTTTGCGCATTGCTACACCACCATCCAGAGTCAGTACCCGTGTCAGAGTACCCGGTCTTCGGATTGTGCGAAATTGTGCCGCAAATACTCTGCTGCGGGCACTACCTTGAACTCTTCCAACTGTTGGTTATGTTCGCCACGGTAGACCACCCAGCGTCGTGCCGGGTCAATGTTCAACTGGCTCCCCACCGTGGCGAGGTTTTTACCGTGGCGTGAGCGGAACGTCACGGAGGACTTTATTGCCACAGCGCGTGGCTCGTGCGTCATATCGAGGAGATCTACTTCAATCTTGCTGTCATCACGATAGAAATACAGTTCGGGAGCGACCCCTTGGTGGTGGTAGCACTTGGCGGTTTCTGCCACGATAAGGTTCTCCATTACAGCGCCCAAAGCCGGAGATCTTACGAGGTCTGCTTTTGTGCGGAGGCCCAAGAGGTGGCAAAGCAGGCCGGTGTCGTAGAAGTACAACTTAGGGGTTTTCGTGAGCGTTTTGCGGGAATTGGTGTGAAAAGGGCGTAGCGCGAACACGATGAAGCTGGATTCCAGGATGCTTACCCAGTTCTTCACGGTTGCAAACGCGACGCCGAGTTCACGAGCCAAGCCGGTGTAGTTGATGAGGTGCCCTGCGTTCAGCGCTAACAGCTTCATCATCTTTTGGAAGGCCTCCGCGTTCTGGACATTGAGTAGCTGCGTGACGTCCCGTTCGACGTATGTGCGCAGATAGTTCTGGTAGTAGATCTCTGGTGGCATATCTACTTGATACAGGCGTGGGTAGCCACCACGAACCATGAATTCTTCAGCGCTTATCTCTGGTCGTGCGGTGAGTGCTTCTCGGAAAGAAAGTGGAAGCAGGTGAGTGATACCTACTCTTCCAGCCAGGCTTTGTGAGATCTTCTCCATTAAAAGGAAGTTCTGCGAACCGGAGAGCACGTATTGTCCAGGTGTGCCTCGTTCGTCCGAAATTACCTGCAGGGACGAGAATAGCTCGGGCGCATATTGAGCCTCGTCGATGATGAGGGCAGAGCCACGATCATGGATAAAACCCGTGGGATCCTCGGTGGCGAACGCGCGTAGCGTGGGGTCTTCGAGATTGAGGTATGTGAAATCAGGGAACTGTTCACGGATCAACGTCGATTTTCCGCTTTGCCGTGGTCCGGTCACGCTCACGATCGGAAACCACGAAGCCAGTTTCTCAAGATGCTGTCCCAATTCCCTCGGAATGAACACTATTTCACCAAATCCCTAAAGTGCGACTTACCAAATCCCTAAAGTGCGACTTACCAAATCCCTAACATGTTGACTGTTATCGCTGGTCGTGGTGGTAGTGGTGTCGTCGGTGGAATCGGCCTACATCTGTTGCAACGCGCGCTGAGCCCAGTCAAAACCAATCCTTTCTTGTTCGATTCGCAACCACGTGTTGTCCGCATGGGTATGAAGGAATTCAAGCGTGGCTTGCTCATCGTCGCTGAGCGTGATGGGTTCGAAGCGTTTGGAAGTAGTCTCTTCTACGCCGTACGCGGCATGCGCGCGGGCGGTTGCGAGGTCCATGAGTACTGACCGTGTGCGGGGGAGGTTCATTCGTACATGGTCGAGGATGTAGAAACCGTTGGAGTCTAAATCTCCCCAGTACAAGACCTCCCTGTCGTGAAGCCAGGTGGCGTCGCGGGAAAGCGAAATCGCGTTCATTCCCTGCCCATAGATCGCAATGGTGTCCGGCATTTCCGGCAGAGCTATATAGGTCTGGTAGTTCTCTACGATGATGGCTCGTGACCCTGGTAACTGGTGGTGACGGACCTCATCGAGCTCACAGCAGACTCGATGGAGCCCGAAGAGATCGCAAGATGGGTCGAGGCTGCGCATGTCCATCATGGCAGGGGCCTGTTTGAATTTCAGCGGTCCTGTGAGCGACTCGATGAGGGAGCGGTGCTGGGCTATCCATTTACTATCGATACCGCGAATCGGAAGCTCCCGCTCGTAGAAGCGTGAGGTGTCGTTTGCATTGATCCAGGTGACCGTGTCGATGAACTGCGTCGCTGTTGTGTCGTCGAACTCCTTCCACGCTTTTAGTCGTAGCGCCAGCGGGGCCCGTACGTGCGTGCCAAGTGTCGTCTCAAAGCGGTCCACCAAGGCATTTATTCGTTGCCATTCCTTCAGCTTGCCTGCAGCGCGAGCGGCCACCACAGGGGAAGACAGGACTACTGCCGACGGGACCGTGTGGGTGCCGTAGACGTCCAGGCGTTTGACTGTGGTCTCAGGCTCTAACCAATGCCGTTCCCAGGTAGAAAGCCACTCGCGTACTTGGGAGCCGTCGTCTTTGGAGACTTCTGCAGCAGTGGGTGGGCTCAAGCTGATGCGTAGTGGGCTGAATTCACCGGCTAACCAGCTGCGGTGGTTGCGCCTATAAAACGTCAATGCTCGCTTGTGCACGTCAGGCGGATACTTCACTGTTCGTCCTCTTCTGCAGCAGGGGAGAGTGATGCCGCGACTTCCTCGAACTTCAACTGCGCGGTGCGGGAATGCTTACGGTCCGGGCAGTCGACCTTAAGGATGCCGCCGATGTAGTCTTCCACGGTTTGGAGGAGCTTGAGCGGGGTGGCCAAAATCATGTGGAAGCCGAATCGATGGAATGCCTCCATCGCGGCACGAGTGAACTCCGCGTCGGCGCGGTCGAAAGCCTCGTCCAAAATAACTGAGCCGAACTTGGGATAGGTCGCCCCGTCATGCACCACCGTGGCACGCTTTGCCTGCGCGGTGGTTGTTCCAATTCCAGTCAGACGGTATCGCAGCGCAGCAGCCAGGCAGAACGAGGATAGCTTTTGTGCTTGCCCGCCTGAAAGCCCTTCCGCGGAGTCGTAGACGGCGCCTCGCTCACCATCCGGAGTTACTTCCACTCCAAGAAATTTCACGTGTTCGCGGGTATCTAGACGCTGGATGCGCTGTCGGACAGTAGTTGTGTCGTTCACGGTGATGTCATCGATGACTGCCTTGAGTTTGGAAAAACGAGCTTCGCTGGCTGCCTGGTCGTCGTCGTGCAGGGACCCTTCCAGCGCGTCGTTGAGTTTTGCGATGAACTGGCGAGCCTCAGCGGGCTGGGACTCTTTGACCTCGATCTGGAGGAAGTTCGGGCCGTAGAAGCTGACTTCGGACAAGGATTCGTTGACAGGCCCGATGGAACTGCGGGTTTTCGCAGTGGCTTCCGAGAGTAAACGCCGCAGTCGACCCAAGTGACGGTCGGTTTGTTCACGCAGCAGCTCCCGGAAGTCAGCTTCAAAGCGGGGGAGGTCATCGTCTTCCAGGCGGTCCAGCTCGGCGAGAAAATCCCCACGCCATTGCAGGTCAGGGTGGAGATCCCCGCGACGCTCCGGCCACCTATCCACGTACTTCTCCATCGCAGTGCGAACGGTGTTCTCCAGACGAACGATTTTTGATTGCAGACCAGAGATTTGTTTATTCAGTTCTTCCTGCAAGGTTCGTTGAAGCTCATCGATGTTTGAACGTTGGGCGCGTCGAGTGTGGCGATCAAGGCGTGCTGCGAGCCGTTGGATAACGCTCGAGTCCAGCGGCTCGGTTTCGTCCAAGACGTGCTGTGCCTGGGCATACTCTTGTTTGGCTCGCTGAAGCTGGCTGCTAAGGCCGCCAATTCGCTGGTTGAGGTCCGTCACGCGCGAAGAACAGTCGTTGATCCGTTGCGCAATAACCTCGAGTTCTTTGCGCAGTTGGGCCAGTTCCTGGTTCCCATCAACGAGGCGGTCGAGCGCTGCTTGGGCGACGTTGAGGCTGCTTTCAGCAGAGGGGACGTCGATAGCAGAGAAATCCTCGGTCTCTAGCAGGCGTTCGCAGATGCCCACGCGGCGCTCCAGCCGCTTAACGTGTGCCTCAAACCGGGTGCGCTGTTCCTTGAGCTGCTGGAGCTCGGACTTCTTTCGCACGATGATAGCGGTGAGCTCGTCGATCTTATCGTCGACGTTGCCAGACAACACCCAGCGAGAACGATCGTCAATGCGCCGACGGTCGTCTTTTGTATGCCTAGTTTTGTTCTTGACCTGACCATTGAGGGTTACGGCTTTGGAAGCTGACCGGAACTCGTCAAGCGTTTGTACACAGGCATGGTCGAACCGATCCGAGAGCTGGGATTGTAGCCAGTCATGAAAGCGGCCGCTGCGTACGAACAGTTTTGTGCCAAGAGAACCTTGTACAAACGGGCGTGGCGTCGAGTGCTCCATCGATGAGGTCACCCGCACGTAATCAAGCCGGGCATCGAGGTGCGTGGAATCCACAGCCTTACTCACAGCCTGATAATGCTCTTCTGGGACGATCAACGTTCTGGCGAACCCGCCCACTATGCGTTCAGCAGCCGGTTGCCACTCAAGGTGATCTGGGTGCATATAGATTTCATCGGCCACGAACGGGAGCTCTTTGAGCGCGATGCCAGTGATATCTGCAATTCGCTGGCGGGCGCGGAGCAGGCGCGCATCCATGGAAGAGCGATACTTGCGGATGATTTGAAGCTCATCACTTGCCCGCGCGATGGCTTTGTCAGTTTCATCAATCTGCGGGTAGATCACTCCACGGCGTTGTTCTTGGGTAGCTACCTCGTCGCGAATGTCTCCGGCCTCACGGCGTAGCGAATCCCGGACGAGTGAAAATTGTTCGCTCGTCGTCGGGATTCCGGTGCCGTCGCCTAAGCGATCAAGCAGGCCTTCGTAGACTCCGGCCTGCTGTTGCACAGCCTGCAGGCGAAGTTTGGCATTGTCTCGTTGATTTTGTGCTGCTTGAATGCCTGTATCACCAGTGCCATGGATCTGGGCGTGAAGCGAATCCTTCTCGGTATTGAGGCTATCGAGGATTGCTTCCACTTGGGTCCGCTCGTCCTCCACCGCATCTTTTTGTGCGTTCAGCTGCTCGACGTCTTCTTGGGCGAAGCTCGCTCGTTTCTCAGCGATGAACCGCTCGAGCCCAGCTTTATCTGCGTCGGCCTCATCGAGCTGGCCGAGAAGCTGAGTCGCTTCATTGATGGATTCGCGCATGGGAACCAAGTGCGCAATCTGATCACGGGCAGTAAGTACTGTCGAGTGCGCGGACTTGAGCTCGGTGAACATAGTCGCTGCGGTTTCCGCGACGGCAAAGGTTTCCGGTTCGGGCAGCATGAAGGTGCGCATCAGGTGGTTCAAGTCCCCGAGAGTCTTTGCGGACTGGGTGCGGTGCAGCAATGCCAAAGCACCATCGTCAGGAATCCCCAGCTGTTTTCTCAGTGCGGCGATAAACGGACGATGGCTTCGGTTGATTGCGAAGGCATCTTTGTAGGTGCGCTTGGCCAGGCCGATATCGGCCTCCTGTACGGCAATGGGTTCGAAGTCCGCTAGGTTCACTTGCCCTGGCAGCGCCAAGAATAAGTTCTTCACGTCGGCAGCAACATGGGCGTTGGCACTCAGATACATCAGGTAGACCGCACTGACTTCTCGACCAGCGCCGTCTGAATAGGTGAGATTCACGCCTGACCATGTAGCGCCTGTTCGTAGGAATGAACGGGTGAGCTCGTCGACCTCTACCGAGTGCTCCCGACGCCACGCACCACGGCAATAAGTAATGAGGTTGCGGCCTGAAGCTTTCGCAGTGTCGGAAGCAGCCGCGTTGAATTTCCGCTTTATTGGAGGGACCAAGATCGTCGATACAGCATCGATGAGTGTCGATTTACCCGAACCGGACGCACCTGTGATGAGGAATCCCTTGCGTGCAACGTCTACTGTGTGCAGGTTGTTAAACGTTCCCCAGTTGTACACCTGGATGCGTGATAACCGGAATTGGCCTGCGATCAGATCAGTCATGCGTTGTCCTCCAGAACCTGTTGGTAGCTTGCGGTAACTGCAGCAATTTCTTCGGCAGAAAAGAGGATTCGCAGCACCGGTGAAACTTCGTAGCGGCCAGTCGTCGGGGTCTTCACCACGATGGAGTTCTTCTTGAACTTATTCCATGCGGCTTCGAACCGTTTGCGCTGTTTCGTGTGGTCAGTGCCCTCTGCAGCTTGATACGGAAGCGTGGCTTCGAAGACTTCGTTTTCATCTACGATGGTGCGTTCATTGGGGTTGGTGTGGATCAGTGCTTTGCGCAGATGCAGCAGTACGACAGTGTCGACAAACTTCAGCGGCAGTGTGCGCAGCATCGCACGTTTATCAGGGTGATCAGCTTCCCACGTCTTCGTATAGGCAACGCCGGCATTGTCGTCGATAATCAAGGTCAAGAACAAGTTGTCGAGCTGTTGCGCTAGTACCTCCCGCGAGGAGGAGACGATGCTAAAAATCTCCGGCGAGGTCAGCATCGACACATACGGGCCGCGGATGAGCTCCGCGAGGGCCCTGCGCTGGCCGGAAGTGAGCGTTCCGGTGTCGCCCTCGTACAGAGTGGTGGATTCATTGTCATGCATGGCGGTTTCCTCTTAGTTGGTTCCTTCGAGAGACTGGTCAAAGACATGAGTAGGGAAGCGGGCTTGCCAAGGGTGTCCACTAATCGACGTCCACCTCAGGAGTTCACTGCCTTCAGTCCGCCGACCATGTTTTTCTGCCAACACAATGACGCCTACTACGCTGGCGACTCCTTGCGTAGCAGGGTGATCCTGCAGGACCTCGCTCAACGTGGCTACACCACGGCGGTGAACGGACGCGTTAATGGCATCGGTGAGCTCCTGCCAGTCAATCTCCGATTCTCTGATCTGTCGGCGCAGCTCCTCGAGGTCTATCTCCCCGATCTCAGCCTCTTCTACCGTGGTCTCGATCCGGTAATCCAGCGGGTCCCACAACCTCCAACTAGAGACGGACTTGGCCTGGTGCGTGCTCAGCTCCAGCTCAAGGAAGACGTGTTGCCCGGGGGCTGCGTCGGCCCGCGCAACCTGTAGAGCACATGCGTTGGCGTCATTAATCGCTTTCGTGAGTGCTTGTTGGGACTCGGCTTCCCTCGACTGCACAAAGCGCCGCAGTGACCTCGATAGGCTGGTCATGGAATCATGCACTTGCCCGGAGGAGGCGTCGAGCGTGCTCATGAGCAGGTGCAGCTGGAGGCGCTCCTCAGGAGTGAGCTTGGTCACGAAATCGCGCGACATGACCGCTTCCAGTGTGGCGTCGAAACGATGGGACTGCTCCGGATCCAAGAACAAGTCATAGAATCCGCCGAATGCCTTGCCTGCATCCGACTCGCTGATAAGGTCTACGCCCCGGAACACGTTGTCCAACACGTCTGCGGCGCTGCGATCATCCTCCACGATGGATTGACGCAGCTCTACGTTCACTTTCTCCACCTCAGCCTGTACACGTGCAAAATCGGCAGGCAAGTCACTGACTAGATTGAGAATCTCGCGTGCTCGTTCCACAGCTTCGGCATCGGCGAGGACGTTGACTCCGTGCTGACTAATCGTATCAATCTGACGCTGCAAGCTATCACGCTGGGCTTCCAATCGTGCGATCGCAGTGGCCTCGTCCGGGTCAGTCTCTGCAGCTAGCGAATACAGTGACGCCATCAACGTGCCCAGGCGGGATTTCGTGACCGTGTGCTGGGGGTTAGTCAGATGCATCGCATAGTCCAGCGCCGAGTGTGCATCCGGGGAAAGCTCATACGTTTCATCGTGCAGCTCTTTCGGACTGCGACGAACCAGGTACCCGGCCTTCACCCAATCATTTACATACGCGGTTGCAGCCTTGGGTAGTTCCTCGTCTGTTTGCTCTCGGATGTCAGCAAGCAGGGGCTCGACAGCGGAGATGAAGTCCTGGCCGGCAATGGGTTTATCCTCACCCTTAAACACTGCGCTGAGCACCGTGAGGATAGTCGGAGCATTATGCGCGCGCAGCAGCGTCCAGGCAGGGGACTGCTTGGCAAGGCGCGAGAGCGTAAAAACATCGGCCAGCGACTGAGCTCGGGTCATGTGCAATTCTCCATACTGCTGGATCATCTACTAGGCCCGATCTTAGAGGCGGGGTCCGACATAAAAGAGGCGTTGGCGTACGTGACCAACCAACATTAGAAAAGAGATTCGATTAAAGTGCTTGCCGGAGCGAGAACGACCAGCGGAAAGTGCTACCTCCAGAAGCTGGTCATGCCACGCTTGGTGGCAATCTGGTAGTCAATGAGCTCGCCGAGCAGCTCGAAGTTGAAAGGGGAGCCCCAAGGCTGACGGATGATATTCTTCGTGAAGTCTGCGCCCAGGGCTTCGAGCTCTGGCTGGAAATGCGTGATCGTTGCTTGCTCAGGTGCGATGGCCATGTGTTTCGACGCCACCGAAAATCCGACGATATACGTGCCGCCGAGCGTAAACATTGGCTGGCTCCAATTGATCTGTAGCACAAGATCCGGGTAGTCGCTGTGTACCCAGTCGATGACGTCGGTCATCCGGGCGCGCTTGTCGCCTTCGGGAACGGTTGCTAGAAATTCGTCAAGTGTTTTCAGTGCCACCAGTCCCAACATAGGCGATGGCAGTGCCGTGCACGACACAAGTCCGCCCAGCAACCACCCAAGCAGCGTCAGGCAGCCTGCTCCATAACCCCGATCCAAGGGACCTCTGCGTCACGGGAGTACCCGACGCGTGCTTACCTACAGGCTTTCAAAGACCAGGGTTGCCTGCACGCGGTCGCCTCCGAGCAGCCCTTTACTGCCAGATGAGGTGGTGGTGATGGTGTGCAGGCGATAGCCTTTCGCGCACTGGGTGTTGATGACGTCTTCGAGCTCGGAAAGATTTCGGGAGGCAGTGCCCATGAGCTTTTCTTTGAGCACCACTTGCAGCACAACGTAGGTTGGATTCATGCACGTAATCCTAATGTGATTAGCTCGTGAGTTTTAGGCATTTCGGGGGGTATCCGAGCGCCAGAGAACGCAGCTTCGCATAACAAGTCTTCGTTCTAAGAAATCAAAGCGATCCCGGTAATTAGGCATCGAACTCGGGCAGACGAAGAATATCTGCGACCACATGGGTGCGAAGGTACTCGCGTAGATAGGGGAGAGCGAAGTCTGCGGTGCCGCGGTCGTAAGTGATTAAGTCGGCTTCGCTAAGGCGGCGTCGATAGTTGTAAGCTTGTTGTTCGCTCACTTCGAGGCGGCTGGCGACGTCGCTGATTTTCGAGGCACCATCATCGAGCGACATTGCAGCAAGGAACCTACGATCCTCCGCAGAAAGATCGTTGAGCGCTGGTTCATGAACAAGTTGCCCGAGTTTCTTCCGTGCACGAGTAATCGCCTTCTCCGTAGCCTCCAATTGAATTGTGTCAGAGGATTCAAAGCGCCAAGCGAAGTTGCCAATCAACTGGATCATGAACGGATAACCTCCAGTAGCTTGGACAGCTGACACAAGGGCTCCCTCGTCCCACGAGCGTCCAGCTTGCTGGACGGGAACTGTGAGTCCCTCACGGACCTCTGTACCTCTGAGTCGGCCGAGATCCACGCGATTTGCACGTCTTAGGAAAGTGATTGGATTGCGTCCTTCGTCACTGGCAAGCAGAGGTCTCACCGAACTTGGAATACCGGCCATTACCACGGCGATTTCCCTGTTTTCTCGAACGAGGTGTTGAATAGCCGTCGCGAACTCAACAATTTCATCATGATGTACGAAATGAAGCTCATCGACCGTAATTAAGACACCACTGGCAGAACGGTTAAACCTGTTGTGGTTCGCGAGCGTGTCAAGGACCTCCGTGAGTAGAGTACGGAGTGAACGTGGTCTTTGAGCAGGCCGTTCGAACTCATGCTTGAGGCGCAAAGCGCTCGGACCAACTTGAAAAGAGGTTCGGGTCGGCGCATCGCTCTCGAGAAACTCTGTAAGCTGGTCTCTCAACTTATCGACGAACCCCTCAGTCGCCGTTTCGGAAAACGTTAGCCACCCAGTGTCTTTTGCGGTGTCTTCTAACTCGTTGAGTAGGGCTGTTTTTCCAATACCTCGTGCGCCAACGAGGAGTGAGATGCGTTCGTGTGCACCTGGCCCTTCTTCAAGCCCGAGTCTGAAGTCATCGATTACTTCGTCGCGGCCGACTAGGAGTGGCGGGCTAGTCCCAAGCGAAGCACGGAAAGGGTTTTGCGTGGTCGTCATAGTTACACATTAGCGCTCTTGTGTGGAGTTGTGTGGTTTGTGTGGAAATGTGTGGTTTGTGTGGAGTTATGTATAGCGGGGGATGTCGCTGGTTCTTGCGAGTGAGCTGTGCACCACAATCCGTCCGCGGACTTCGGCCACCTGGGGAAATACTCAAGTCTTTCTGGGGGAAATGGGGAATTTGGTGTCCGGGCCTGAAGCGTAGTGACAGGGGGCGCAAGTTTGAATTTCGACCTCCACGTTCCCGCAGGTCACACAAGGGCTAGATGTTATGTGTTGTGTCTTTTGGCACTGGCACGAAGCGGCCCGCACCAGATTCCTGGGTTTGGGAAGGGGACGTCGGCAAATGCGCAGGTCGCCGATTTCGCGTGAGGGAATGTGGTGCAAAAGTCCGCTGCACAGGAAGAAGACAAAGAAAAACCCACGGCAACCGTGACGGAAACCGTGGGCAAGAGGCCAGGACGAACCTGGGCTCAGAATCTAGCAGTCAAAGTAGAGCGTTAAACCACCTAAAACCATCTTAACCAGCATCAACACCGTCACTCTTGGTGTCATTCTTGCCCGAAATCCCGGAAAAATCCCGGACCGTAGGCAACTTACTCCGCAACTGTTCCCCAGCACCCGGGAACAAATGTGAGTAGATATTCAGTGTCATCGATGCCGAAGCATGTCCCAACGCGCGCTGTACCATTACCACCGACGCGCCCGAATCAATCAACGCCGACGCATAGAAATGCCTTAACCCGTGAAATGTCACATCCAGCCCGCATGCCTTAGCAATGGTGCGGAACCTGGCGCCCACATCGCCGGAAGACAGTGGCTTGCCTTCCTTACTACAGAACACGGTTTCGTCAGGGTTGCGTGGGTGGCGCTGTAGCTGCGCCTCAATGACGTCGACTGTAGATTGACCAATCGGCACGACGCGCCGTGATGACGCGGTTTTCAGTGGTGCAAATGTGCGTGTGCTCTGGTTGATCTGTTCTACGATATGGAGCTCTTTTCGTAGGAAGTCCACGTTGCGCACTCGCAGCCCACAGAGCTCACCGGCGCGGAGACCGGTTTCAGCACCGACTTGGATCATGGCTGCGGTTGTGGGGTTGGGGGCTCTTCCAATTCCAGTGCCAAGCGCGGTGGTTATGAGTAGGTTGATGTCCTCAATGGTGGGGATGCGAGCGCGGTCAGCGCTGATGGTGACGCGCGGGAGGGGGATTCCGCGCATGGGGTGGCGAGTAATCAGGTCATCATTGATGGCTTGGGTGAAGATGCCGTGCAGGATCGCCGCGAGTGATGCGATGCTCGAGTCTGCGAGCGTGGAATTGTTTGCCCATGGCCGGCCGTCGGCGAGCTGGGTGAGCCATGTTCGGATGTGTGCAGGTTTGACTTCCATAATGGGCATGTCGGCTAGGTCGCCGAGGTTGCCTTTGAGTGTGGTGCGGTTTTTGCGGGTTGAGGGTGTGCGGGCTTGGTTGATGCGGTCTTGGGTGAGGTCTGCGACGGTGATGTCGGTGGGTGCGATCCATTCGCTGCGACGGATTGCGCGTTCTTGTTCTTGGATGAAGGCTTTGGCTTCGCGTTGGGTGTTGAAGCTTTTGGAGCGTTCTTTGCCTGTAGGGTCGGTGTAGCGGGCGACCCAGCGGACAGCGCCGGTTTTTGTGGTTCGCTTTTGTGGTTTCATCGTTGGGTTTCTATGCTTCGTTGCTGCCACCATGGGGGTGGTTTTTCACTGGGCTGCCTGGCCGGTTTGCGTGCCAGGTTTGGACTTCTTCGGCGTCCCAGAGGGGTGTTCTGCCGTCGAAGTGGGCAATGGGGGCCGGTGTGCGTCCCTGCGCGGTGTAGGTCGTCCAGGTTGAGGGTTTGATGCCGCAATGGGTGGCGCACTCTTTGACACGCCAGAGCTCGCGTCCGGTGTCGGCGTCGGTAATGATGGGGCGCATCGTTATGCCTTTCGGTTGATGATGAGTGTTCGCGTGTCGAGTGTGAGGCAGAGGATTGCGCATGCGCCGATGGCGGCGAGCGCGCCGGGGTGCCAGTGGAAGATGGCGCCGATGATGAAGAGGGCTACGGTGGCCGTGGTCATTGTGTGGTTCCTTTCTGTGGGTTAGTGTTGGGGTAGTCCCCGGTCGAGGTAGGTAGGTTCTACTTCGACCGGGGTTCTACTTTTCAATCTCTGGCGGGTTCTTCCTCTTGAGTGGGTACTTTGTGAAGTGTTCCCTGGTCTTGAGGATTGTTAGCCAGATGGCGGTGATTGTGGCGATGATTTCAATCAACTTGCCTCCTTTCTCTGTTGAGTTTTTGTTGTTCCTTGTGGAACTATCTATATTATAGCGCGCTAGCGCGCTATGCGGCAAGTTGGCAAATGGTCAAATAAAGGTGTGTGATGGGGTCGGGGTTGACCAGCTACTTTCAAAAGTTGTTTGAAAGTAGCTTCCTGACCTGGCTGTTGTAAAAAGCTTTTACAACAGAGGGCACTCTGAACAGCAGTCTTGTCTTGCGTGACCTGGCTCCTTTCGGAATTTCCGAACAACCTCGCCACGGTCAAGCTCTAACATTGCGGCTTTCATGTGGTGTCCTTTCGTAGAGGTCTTGCCAGGTGGCAAGGATGTGTGTGGTCACGCCGAGCTCATGCGCGATACCGCCCACATGCGGGCCGTGGAGGCGCTCGGCGGCTTCGTACTCGGCAGGTGAGACGAGCAGGCGCGCTGCCCACTGGTCGGCGGCGCGCTCTTGCCGTTGCGCGAACCAGCCGCCGACGCTGGAGGTGTGCCCAAGGACCGCGTGCCCGAGCTCGTGCGCCAGGGTGTATAGTTCTTCGGCGGGGTGCAGGCCAGGCGCGAGCAGTATCAGGTCGTGCTCGTCAAACCACCCACCCTTGGACTGTGCAGGCAGCCAGCCGACGTCATCAACGTCGACCCACACGCCTAGGTCGGTAGCCATGTCGAGTAGGTCAAAGTAACAGGGAATGGTGTGTGCTCTTTCGGTAATACTCAGTCTTGGCAGTGGGAAAGACCTAGGTAACGGTTAGTGAAAACGTTGCCCAGGCCCCAGGGAGAGTGTTAGCCGCCAAGGAGTGCGTAAGCTGCTTATCTGGTCAGCTAACTGGGGGCAGGAAGAGGTTAGCGGGCCCCTTTTATGGTGGTTAAATTTAAAACGCCGGTAGTAGCAGCAACGACAGACGGGATCATCACCAAAGCGCTTGCATCCGTTTTTTCGGTTAGGAGAAATGCGACGATGCCCGAAATCACGCCAATGACAAGCAGTATCACACTGCTTACATTGAGTACCCGCTTGGGCGGCGTTCGACGTGGTGCTGTGTCAAACGACCGTTGCCGTTCCTTCGTCGCCATGGGGCTCATCCTCCTTTTGAATCTTGAGGATAGTCCACTTTTTTGTCGTCCGCCCATTCTTTGTGACGCGATCCTCGCGAATTTTGATAGCGAATGAGTCCGTTGAACTGAGGTTGAGCCCTTCGGCAACTTGAGTAAGAAAGTTTTCATCCTCGACAGTTGCAACTCGCGTAGCGAACGGGGTTTTAATTTTCCAGCGGTCGGGGTCGTCAAAGTCGATTGCCGATAATTGTCCTGTGGTTTCGAAAATCTCGAATTCTTCCTCTTCGCTGTCGTCTGGGGCAACGGAGCGGTAGTCGTCTTTCGTTAAGATCACTGGAGGTTGCTCGGGAGCATCTGTGGTGCTTCCGAGCTGTAACTCGGCGACTCTCGCGTCCTCAATCGGTCGCATTATCTTTCGGAGCTGTTTCTTCCTGCGACGCGTTCTTTTATTCAGCTCTTCCCAGACTGCGGGGGTGACTTCAGATACAGAGCCGTCTCTCCAATTGATTTTTACCTTCCCGTTTTCGAGATAGTCAAAGTCTGTGACTTGGTCTTTAAACATCTGAATCGCGGTCCACGTGATCTGGCCAAGCGACGGTACGCCTACTGCCGCGGCCGTTTCAGCGGGGTGTTCGGCCATGAGCTGGACCAGTTCGATGATGAATGAGCCCTCCTTGGCAGGGCGGACGAAAAGGTCTCTGCTTGTTGGGCCGGAGTTGTGGAATGCTCCCGCTTTGTCGAAGTCCTGCGCTAATTCTGAGATTCCTTCGAGGACGTCGGATACGTGTTCTGCTCTTAGTTCGTGGAGGTCGGCACCGTCTCCATTGTGTCCGGTGAAGCGCAGTGTGATCGCTTGTTGTTCGTGTACGGGCAAGATGAATCCTTTGCTAGTTGTCGAGTGTCTTTATGAGGGTACCGCTTGCGCTGTTCCGGGCCGTCGTGGAAGGAGCGGAATGTAACAATCCGTGTGATAATTTCGCACTTCTGTAGAAATATCACTCGAACTGTTACACCAGCGGGGGATTAGGGGCCGTCGTGGTAGCCGTCATCACCAGGACCAGGCTCACGCGGCGACGAGTCAGCCACATGACTGTCAGGCTTCTCTGCCTCGCGCCAGTTCGCACCCTTGAACCGCTTCTCGACGCCAGCCTCGCGCTGCGCACGCTTCTCTTCGAGATCGGCGGGCTCCGGGATATGCACCGGCGAATCGACCGACAACTCGAAGTCGCCCTCAAACATTGGTGATGCGTTCACGCGCTTGGTGATCTCGTCGAAAATCTCCGACCAATCAGCGCGCTCGAGCGCCTCACGCACTGCTAGAGCTTCGACTTTGAAGTTGTCCTCGGTGCAGTAGCCGTGAGCAATCAGAGCAGCTGCGACGTCAATGTCATATGCCTGGCAAATCAGAATCACATTTTCAGCAGAGATTGCACCGCGCTCAATCTGTCGGAAGAGCGTCGTCTTTTGGATTCCGGCCTCAGATGCGACAGCGGTGATGCTTGGCGCGCCGGGCAATGAGGTTATCCAAGTTTCTATATTCATAGTTGCATTATGCAACAGGTATTTAGGCAAGTCAAACGCTTAAGTGTGTTAAGGGTTGCAAAGTGTGTAAGGATGTTTCATAATGTGTACAGAAGGTGCAATACGAAACAGGAGATAGCAATGAAATTACGACCTGGGTTCCTCGACCAGCTCGCTGCCGACATCAACGCTAAGAGCGACTACGACCTCGCCAGCTTCCTCGGACTCACCGAGAAGCAACTCGAGCACCTCCGCTACGGAGCCGAAATCACACCACAAACCGCAGCAGTCCTCGAAGCCCGCCGAGCAGCACACCTCAAAGCCGCCGAAATCCTCAACCCAACCGCCGCCTAGCGCTGGGCAGGCGTCGAAAAGAAAGGAACCACCATGGCTTGGATAAGAGATGAACAAGACGAGGCAGAAGCAGACATCCTCAAGCGGTACGGCAACACGGTCCGCACGTGGGGCATGGCGATGAAGCGGCTCAGGATAACCGACAGTGAACTCGCTCCGTACTGGACGGGATTTCAAGCAGGGGTCAGGTGTGCCGTGTTCGCGATGGCGAGAGACCTTCACATGAGCGACGACGAGTTAGCCGCACTAGAGGCGGCTGCGGAGCGGATGGCAGACCTCTGCCAGGAGAAAGAGGCAACCCCCGGCGCTGCAACGCCAGGGGTGACTGCTGATGCTTCGCTGCCGAAGCTAGCGGCGTGGCTCGATGCTCGCAGCAGGATCGTCAAAGCGGAGGCCGCTCTCGACGAGGCGCGTCTCAAGGTCGATGACGTAAAGCTGCGTCGATTCCATCCGCTGCTCCAGATCCGCAATTTGGCGATTCGCGGTCTGAAGCTCTGCAAGCGCCTTCACTAACGCGAGTGCGATTCCAGGACCGGGATCGTCACCCTCATTGAGCGCTGTCTGAATCGAGTCGACTAGGTCTTCAGCAGAGCCAACGCCCCGAACATCTAGCCCAGTGACATGTTCATATTTCAGCATCATTTCTCACCTCACTTTCCGGGGAAGCGTCCCCACATCAACTGAATCACAAATGGCGCCCAATGGGCCGTCGAAAAGAAAAGGAGAGAGCAGCCGTGAAGTTCCTCAATCTTGCCACTATGAGTGGTGAAAAACGTCAGCAAGCATTAGCGCGACTGCATGACTCAACCGGTGTAGGCGTTACCGGTGAGCTGGTCGCGGAAGACCTCGATGATCTTCCGGACGCAGTACTCGGCATTAGCCATACGGTCGTCGAGCGACCAAGCGCCATAGGACGCGACGGATTCCTGCACCCACTCGGCTACATCGAATTGGACCTCCCAATTGATGTGTACTCCGGGGTCACCGTCCGTCAAAGCGCCGGGCAACGTGGCGATGCGCGCGAGCTCCAAATCCTGATCACGCCAGATGAACGCCTCGAACTGATCGCATACACGGCTCCGAGTTTCGTCGACAGCGGGCGAATTGCTTTGAACGTGCAGGTTGATCACGCGCCACACAAGCAGGTGTCCACGTCGGTGCCTGTCCAGCCTGGACAGTTCGTGCAACCACCACAATGCGCTGCCGCGGTAACCGCCGGTCGCGTGGTAGGGCTGCGTGCTTTCGACGAGTCTGCGTGTTTTCTCGGAGAGCTTGCGAGGTACCAGGTTGCGGAAACCGTCTTCGGTTCGAGCGAGCGGGTAACTCAGCCGGCCGGCATCCGGTGGCGGGTCTTGGCTGGTGTCGAGAACCATGACTTCGTACATCAGGCCATCGAGAGCAGCACGCAGCTGGTAGAGCCACTCGCCGAACAACACGGTCAGCCGTGCTGGCAAGGGGCCAGGGTTATGCAACACCATGACGTGCTCGTTATTGCGGCGTTTGACGGAGTGCGTAACAGGGTGGGCCTGCAGGTGTTCGGACGAGACTGCCCACATCGTTTCACGGTGTTCAGCGGCTCTATCCACTCGCTCGAGAAGCACATCGAAACCATCGACATCAATCATGTAGCAAAGGATAACTGTGATGAATAGCCAAAGCAGATCACACGAATGTGGCACATACGAGGAGTTCCGCAAAGCCGAGGAAGCGCGAACGGAAAGGGTCACGAAGCGGTTTAGCAACACCTACCGAGGGTGGTCGATTGCGCTTTCCATTGTTCGACCAGTGGAAGAGGACTACGGGATATCAACCAGGTACGAGGAGGGATACGAACAGGCCTTGCTCGACATGTGCGCAGACGGCCTGATCAGCGCGGACGACTTCGAAGCGCTCGAGGACGCGGTCCAAAAACGGGCGAACCTCAACAAGGAAATAAAAAACCTGCGGTCACAGGAATAACCGCAGGCCAGCAAGTCACAGCAGAAAGGACTTACGACATGAACTCTACACGTACATACAGCGCGGCGGAAGTCGCGGCAATCCTCGGGATTTCGAAATCCACCATTTGCAAGTGGGTCAAGCTGGGCGAAGCCGAACAGCTCAAACCCATCAAGGTGGGCGAAGCCCTGCGGTTTCCCCGCGTTGTTATCGACGCACTCGCGCCAGAACCAGAAGCCGTTTAAGGAGCTAGCCATGAACACAGCAATGACACAGATCGCAATCAACTCACTCTTGGACGTGATTTGGCCAATCCTGCCCCCGCACATCCTGGAGCAGCTGGCGTACGTGTAGCCGCCACCACATAGGAGAAAACATGAACCACGAATCTAAGCCCGTAGAGCTGCTTCGCGAACACCTTGACGAGGCCATTAATGATTTTGCACGCGCCGTGAATCGGCTATTCGAATCGGGGCCGGAGTCTGAGGAAGCGGCGATCGCGAGTCTCAGGGAAGCTAACAACAGGATTGCGGAGATCGTGAGTAGACGGAAAAGGAAATCGGTCCGTCAGAAGCACCTGACGAACCGAGACCTTGAGCTACTTATCCATAAAGCCACGGGCTAGTGAAAAAAGTTCCCGTTGCCGGACAGTTATCTCTCGAACACGACGATTGTCCTCTTCACTCATTTGCCCAGGAATGAAGTTGTGGCTCTCGTCGTATGACTTGTCGGTAATCGAGTTCAGCTCTGATGTCAGAGCTTCAATCTCATCCCATACCTCATCTTCGGTCATCACTAATCACCTCGCTTTCCGGGGAAGCGTCCCCACAACAACTGAATCACAAGTTTTAGACATAGCCCGATCGGTGTAGTGCGGGTTCGACTCCCGCACCGGGCACTAGGCAGTGGCGTCGAGGGAACCTCGCGCCCTCGCAAGGCCATATCCGTTGGTGACAATGCGGCACTGTGCGTCCTCCACTGCCCTCCAAACGAATAACAAAAAGGAAGAAGAACAATGAAGACAGATGACTGGACGGCCATTGCGTCGGCGGTGGGTGTGCTGGATCAGCCCACGCCACTCACGCAGCGCCACCGTGTACCGCTCGGGCACGTTTCACCATCGGCGGCACATGTCCGCGCGACTGGCGAAGAGGCCGGGGAGCCGACCTGGAAAACGGTGGTGGGTGGCGTGATGATCGTCGCCACACTGTGGGCGATGTCGATGCTCGTGTGGGTGGCAGGTGGTGCAGCATGACGACGCCGGCCGATGCGCGACTCGACCCGCATTGGGTTGCGAGGCGCAATTTTCAGCAAGAAATTGGTGAGCTTGCGGCGTTTTACTTCGGGCGTGTGCCGGTGCGCTGGCAGGCGTATCTCGAGGACTTGCTCGCAGCCGATCCAGACGAGCCAGTGGTAAGCCCGGTGCTCTTTCCACGAAGTTCTGTCGAGGTTCGTGCAGCTTTGTGGGGGTTTGCGCTGGCAGCAGTGGTGTTTTCTGTCGGCCTGGCGATTGCGTTCGAGGTGCTGTGATGCCAGGCCAGGTGACACCGCTGCAGATGGCGCAGCAAGCAAGAAAACGCTCGCAGAAGGAGCGCTTCGGTGATTACTACGAGGCAGTCACCGACGTCGAAGAAATCTATAGGCACTTCGCGGAACAGTCGTGGTGCACCCCGGCAGATGCCGCATTGCTCACCCTGTCCGCGATTCTGGCAGTCCCAGAGGAGGAATGGTGATGACGCAGATTGAGATTCAAGGCCCACAGGTGCCATTACTGGTTGAGATCGTGATGGCTCGACTGCAGGAAGTGACACAGCGCTGCAGTGAACTGGAACGAGCCCTGTCCGATGTTCCGCGTACCCCGCCTGCAGAGGTGCAGCGCCTTGCGGAGCTTAAGGTCAAGCTCCAAAAAGCAAATAGGCGTGCCGGGTCTGCAGAGGAATACCGCACTCGGCTGCAGGAGGAGTTGAAGAAGTCTCAGGAAGAGCGGGAAGAGGCGCTAGAGTCCGCTCGCGTCTTGCGGAAGAAGAATCAGAATCTCGCGAGTGAGGCGGATAGCCTGCGCAAGCAACTGCTCGAAGAGCGTGAGAGTGCCGAGGCGGAGCGGAAGACCCGTGAAGAGGCCGAGCGCCAGCGGACCCATGCCAAGGGGCAGGCGACCAAGGCGAAGCGTGAGCTCGCGACGCTGCGCGAGAAGCTCAAGGAAATGGAAGAACAGTCTGCGCGCTCCGGCGCGACGTCGTGGCGCTCCGTGGAGCGTCACCTCGATATTGCGCTGAACGCGTTTGAGGACGACCCAGACAAGTCCTTCAACGCGCTCATGCGGGCAAAGCACGCGCTCGAAAACGAGGCCGGACGATGAGTAAGCGCAAGAGTCGACAGCCGCACTGTCAGTACTGCGGTGAGCCGGTGAAGTGGGCGTCGATCCCCATGAGCGGAAAGCGCATCGCGCTTGATGCGTCACCAGACCCGGGCGGAACGTTCATGGTGCAGAAGCGCCGTGATGCAGACGGCGCCGAGCACACCGTCGCGATGTGGCTCAACGAGCAGGAGGCTGCTTCAGAACACGCTCGCGGCACCCTGCTGTGGAAGCCACACCACGCGACATGCACAAAGCAACCAGGCCGGACAGCGCCCCGTGTGGACCCGGAATGGCTCGCAGCAAAGCTCGCGAAGCTCAACTTGCCAGGCGGGCGACGTGGATGAACGCGACCTTGACGTGTGGTGGAGCAAGCTGCCACTGAAACGAAAGCTCCAGTTGTGGCGGTGGCTGTCGAAAGACGACGGCCCCCACCGCGTACTGCCCAACCAACTACCTCTTATCGAAATGAAAGGAGAAGCACAATGACCCCAACCCCCATCAGCGAATCAGAGTCCGTGCTGACATGCCGAATGGATACCCTGTCTCGTGCACTGCGCGCGGCACTGAAAATTGCGGGCAAGAAAGAACTCGCTTATGTAAGGCTTGCCCGCATCGGCGTGGATAGGCTCGCTGTCTCGGCGGTCAACGAGAAAGCCACGTTCTCGACCACGCTGCACGCAAACTTCATGTACTGGAATGAGGAGCGCGACGATGCCATCGACATCACCAAGGCTGTCGCAGCCTCGCTCGCGGGCTTTGAAATCAAGATGCCAAACGGTCTCGACTCCGACCCGTTGGTATCGCTGCGCATCGGCGAGGAAGCCCTGCGTCTGCGTGACGAGACCGGACTGTTTCCCATCGCCCGCGGGCGCAACGAGTACCGCGAAGCCGACCCCGTGCTACCTGGCGACCACGAGGACGCGCTATCACGCACTGCTGTCTGGTCGGGATCGCCGTTCGTCATCCCACCAGACCAGCTCGTCACCGCTGCAGCTGTCGCCAAAACACTCGACCGCCCAGTTCATCTGATGCAGCGCCTCGTCAGAGATGCAGCCGTGCGCTGGTACGTCGTCGGCCCGGATTGGCGCTTATCGATGTCGACCCTGCCAGACAAGGAGGCCACGGTCGTCGAAGCCGAAGCTGCCAAGGACGCCACGAAAGACGACGCTGGCACAGGCGAGAAGACCACGCCCACCCCGGACGTGAAAGTCGTAGCAGCGAAGCAATCGGAGTTCGCCCCCGCATGATCCAAGGAACCTGCCAGCGACGGAAGTGGCGTCGAAAAGCCAACCAAGGCGAGCGCATCCCGTGGGATTCTGCCGACAAAGTGGTCATCCGCGACCCAGAACACGCGAAAGCCCGCCTGCTGTGCGCATCATGCCCAGCACTCGAAGCCTGCGAGAACTACCTCGCAGACAAGGAGCGCGCCGGGGTAAGCGTCGCTGGTGTCGTCGCAGGTCGCTACTGCGACCTACCAGCAGCCAGGGCGTCGCTGCTGCCACCAAAGGTCCTGCCGCGCCCGGAGGTTGCCGAGCAGCAGTCTCACTGCCGAGGCTGTGGGGCACTGATGTGGCCACAATGCACACCACCAGCACGGGTGGCAGCCAGCGAAGCCCCACAGCACCAAGGCGAGGGGCTGTGTGAAAACTGCTACCCACACCTATCCCGCACCAACCGAAACACCCGCTAACCAAGAAAGGAGGCCACCATGGCATGGACACGCCACGGCGATAACGAGCTGACGCACCCAGCTATGTCACGCCTCCTTTCTGCCACCGCACCAACCGACAACCCCCTCGCCGTCGACCACATCAAATGGGCCGCGGCATTCGGCGTGTTCTCCCTCCTAGCATCAGTCTCAGGCGCACACCTGACAGACGGCTACGTCGAAATCGGCATGATCTCACGAGTCGCGCCGGGCTGGGAGACCGAGGTTCTCGACATTCTGGAAGCCGCCGGGCTTGCCAAGCGAGTGAAAACAGCAGACCCGACGAAGCCAGAGGATCCTACTCAGCGGTGGATGATCAAGCTTGACCTCTCTGATGAAGAGTTCGTGCACATCCGTGCCCGCGAGGAGGTTGAGCTTGACCGTCGGCGCGCGAGAGATGCCAGAGATGAAGACATGCAGATGACTGTGCGGGTTCGTGACGGTGATCAGTGCCGTTGGTGCGGGCGCACTGTGTCTTGGAAAGCTCGTCGCGGTTGGCGTCGTGCGCAGATTGATTCATTGAATTCGCATCATGATTCGACGCCAGAGACTCTGGTAGTTTCATGTCACCGATGCAACGACCTTCGAGGGAAGGGAAAGGAGTTTAAGCTTCGACCAGCACCGAAGTATCCGTATTACACCGACCACACAATCGCTCTTGTGAATGCAAGCGCTTGGGCAAAAGACAATGGCGTGCACCTTGAATCGCGACAGACACGCTTGAATCTCGAGTCCGAAAAGGCAGCAGGCACAGGTGATGGTGATGATGTTGGCCACCCCGCAGCCGGAACGACACGTGCAGCAGCCCATCAAGAGGCAGCGCAGGACAGTGGAGCGCAGGGACGACAGTCACACCACACCAGTGAAGCGCCAGATCATCGTGGTAATGCCCCAATGGAGGACGCTCCGTGGTGGGTGATTGCAGACGATGAAGCGACTGCAGAGCTCGTGCGACAAGTGATGAAGAACCACCATCAGGCAGCAGGCACAGGTGATGGTGATGATGTTGGCCACCCCGCAGCCGGAACAACACGTGCAGCAGCCCATCAAGAGGCAGCGCAGGACAGTGGAGCGCAGGGACGACAGTCACACCACACCAGTGAAGCGCCAGACCATCGTGGTAATGCCCCAATGGAGGACGCTCCGTGGTGGGTGATTGCAGACGATGAAGCGACTGCAGAGCTCGTGCGACAAGTGATGAAGAACCACCATCAGGCAGCAGGCACAGGTGATGGTGATGATGTTGGCCACCCCGCAGCCGGAACAACACGTGCAGCAGCCCATCAAGAGGCAGCGCAGGACAGTGGAGCGCAGGGACGACAGTCACACCACACCAGTGAAGCGCCAGACCATCGTGGTAATGCCCCAATGGAGGACGCTCCGTGGTGGGTGATTGCAGACGATGAAGCGACTGCAGAGCTCGTGCGACAAGTGATGAAGAACCACCATCAGGCAGCAGGCACAGGTGATGGTGATGATGTTGGCCACCCCGCAGCCGGAACGACACGTGCAGCAGCCCATCAAGAGGCAGCGCAGGACAGTGGAGCGCAGGGACGACAATCACACCACACCAGTGAAGCGCCACCAGGTGGGTCTTCATCGAAATGTAACGAAATGGTAAAACCTGGCTCGAACCTAGAACGCCAGGGTTACGGACCTGGATTCGTCGGGACGGGACGGGACGGGAAGGGCAGGGCATTGCCTGCTCGTTCTACGGCTTCGCCTAAGCGGAGAAGGAAACGTGGAAAGAGAGGTGGAAAGAAATGATTGATGACCTGGATAGGTGGTTGTATCTTCTTGAGTCTCGTGCGCCTTTGCTTGATGATCTTTTGATTCCTCGTTGTGGTGGAGGTCAGAGTGCTGGGAAGCCGCCAGCGCGGAGAGGGTCGAAGCCTCCGCTTGTGGTTGATATTGCTGATTTGAAGAGTCGGGTGGAGGATACGCTCGGGTTCTGGTGTGGGCGCGTGGTCGCTGCGTCGGCAGCAGGTGAGTCTGCTCCTGCTGTGCGTGATGCGTCGGTACGTGCGCGTTGGTTGGCGCGGCATCTTGATGTGATTCGTCGGCAGGCATGGGCGGAGATGATGGCCGAAGAGATAGCAGGTCTTGCTGCCGTGGTCGTGGAGGTGGTCGAGCCTGCTAGCGAGGAGGTGGAGCCGCCAGATTTCGGGACGGCTAGGCAGATGCAGCGGTGGGCGCGTCACCTTGGCTTCTCGGTATCGAGGTGGAAGATTCAAGCCGCTATCGATAGCGGCCGTATCGAGTCGACACAGCGGCCAGACGGCGCGTTGCTTGTCCGTCTTGATGATGTTCTTGGGCTGGGAAAATGATTGTTTTCTTTGGACCAGCCACCCCTAGTGCTATGCTTGCGCATTGTAAGAAGTTTGAAGCCCCGCACCGCGAGTGATGGGGCTTTTGTTATGCCCTGATCCAGCGCATTCATCGAGGAGGTGCCCGGCCATGGCGTGGAAGCCGAACCGAGAGACGCACGTATCCACCGCGACACGGCAGCGAATACTGCGACGTGACGGCGCCCAGTGTGCCGCCTGTGGGACGCTCTCACCCCCGTTTGAGATTGACCACATCGACAACCGACGAACGGCGTTGTACCATCAGGACGAAAACCTCCAAGTGCTGTGTGTCCCATGCCATAGGTTGAAGACCCAGCAGGAGGCGCAACGCGGTTTCCGGAGAAAATACCCGCGCCGGGTGGACCCACACCCTGGCCGGATCGGGAAAATGTGCGGGCGAGGGGTGGGAGGGGACCCCGCCTGACCTGGGATTTCCGCGGGGGGCATAGTGCCTCTAATTTTGTACGGGTTACAGAAAACGCACCACCAGTAAGGTCTGCTTTTCTTCCGTTAAATGGTCTACCTTTGGTTTGGGGGTGATTTGCATGCCTGGTCCTGTGCCGAAGCGTGAAAGCCAGCGCCGTCGGAGGAACAAGAACTCGGACGGCCTGGCCACCGTGCGCGCCGTTGGTGCACCAAAAGTGAAAGCGCCGAACGTCAAGCCGGGCTGGCACCCTTTGATGAAAGAGTGGTACCGGTCGTTGAAAGTCAGTGGTCAGGCGGTGTTTTATCAGCCGTCGGACTGGCAAACGGCGCAGCTGCTTTGCCACGTGATGAGTGAAGCCCTCAACGGAGAGGAGCCGGTCAAAGCGTCGTTGCTCGCGGAGTTCAACCGGACGGCAGCGTCGCTGATGACAACGGAAGGTGAGCGCAGGAGACTGCGGCTAGAACTGGAAAACCCTGATGCTTTGCATCGGGACGAGGACGCAACAGTGTCGCTGATGGCGGCCTACCGAGACAAGTTCAACGACGAGCTCGGGTAAGTGAAAGGCGGTGGTCCACGTGGTTGCACCGCAAGATAGGCTTTCAACCCTGCCCGATGGGCTGCCGGACCTCACGCTTGGGTTTGAGGCGCTGTCCTGGGCTGCGAAGTACTTGAAGCATCCGAACGGCCTGCGTGCAGGCAAGCGCTGGGAGTTCACGCGCGAGCAGGCCCGGTTCGTCCTCTGGTACTACGCTGTCGACAGCTCTGGTGACTGGTTGTTCCACCGTGCTGCTCGGAGGCTGGCCAAGGGGTCGGGGAAGTCGCCGTTCGCGGCAGTTATGGCGATTATCGAGCTGCTGGCGCCGGTGCGCTTCGACAGGTTTGATGCTGCAGTTCCGGGTGGGTGCATCGGCAAGCCGGTGCAGATGCCGTGGGTGCAGATCGCGGCGGTTTCGTTTGACCAGACGGAGAATACCATGCGGCATGTGCGCGCGATGCTGAACCGGAACGTGGCAACGGAGCTGCACAAGGATTACGAGATCGACGTGGGTAAGACGCAGATCTTCGTCGCGCCGGAGGGCAAGCTCGAGGTCATTACTTCGTCTGCTGCCACGGCAGAGGGTGCGGAGACAACGTTTGTGATTGCCGACGAGCTCGAGCACTGGACGCCCGCCTCTGGTGGTCGTGAGCTGCACGCCACGCTCGTCGACAACCTCACGAAGTCGGGGTCGCGAATGATTGAGACACTCAACGCGTGGAAACCTGGCACTGATTCGGCTGGTGAGGACACGTTCGAAGAGTGGGTCGCGCAAGAAAACGGGCAGTCGAAGAACCATCGGCGAATCTTGATGGACGTCAGGCAAGCACCACCTGATACGGACTTGGCCGACTACGACTCGCTCAAGCGTGGTCTTGAGTTCGTCTACGCGGACTGTCCTTGGGCTGACATCGACGCGATTATCACGCGCATCTGGTCGAACCGGCGAACCGACGACTCGAAGCGGAAGTACTTGAATTGGCCGGTCGCGTCGTCCGATTCGTGGGTGCAACCACAAGACTGGGCACAAATGGTTGATGCGACCCGTGTGGTTGCCGACGGTGAGGATGTCGTCTTGTTCTTCGACGGCTCCCTGTCGCGCGACCACACCGCCCTGATTGGGTGCTGCCTGTCCGATGGCCACGTGTTCACCGTCGGCGTATGGGAGCCAGAGGCAAGAGACGACGGCGATGTGCCCCGTGTCAACATTGCTGCAATTGATGGCACTGTTGACGGCGCGTTTCAGCGATGGAACGTTGTTGCTTTCTTTGCCGACGTTCGCGAGTGGGAATCGTTCGTCAAAGTCGAATGGCCGGCACGCTACCGGGACCAACTGCAGGTGTGGGCATCACCGAAGTCGGCACACCCGGAACCGATTGCATGGGACATGCGCGGAAAAGACTTCTTGTTCACACAAGCAGCAGAGCTGTGCGCAGACGAAATCGCCCGACATGGGTTCACCCATGATGGTGATCCGCGGCTGACAGCACATGTGCACAACGCACGACGCCACGACGGCAGATACGGCGTGACCGTGCGCAAGGAGTCGCCGTCGTCCCCACGCAAGATTGATGCCTGTGTGTGCATGATCGGCGCCCGCATGGTCTGGCGTCTCGCACGAGACGGGTCGACCAGGGTGAAGCAACAGTCAAACAACGCGTTCTTTTTATAGATAGGAGGTGTTCGCTGTGTTTAACGAGACAAAAGCACGTGAGGCAGTCCAAACGTGTTTAGCTGCTCACATCGAGGAGCGCAAAGCCTTCGACGAAATCCACGAGTACATGATGCCGTGGACCGCCGATACAGCAGCGCGCCACATCGGTGCCAACATCAAGACGAAGAACAAGAAGATTCACGCAGAAATAGCGCGAATGTCAGTTGCCCCGTTCGTCGGACTGGTTGTAGACACCTACTCGCAGTCCTTGAAAGTCGACGGGTTTTACACCCAGGACCGCTCACGCGCCCAAGCATGGCAGTGGTGGCAACGCAACAAGATGCCAGCACGGCAGACAGGACTCCACCGCGCCGCCCTCACCTACGGCACGGCGTATGCCTCGGTCCTGCCAGCAAACCGTGAGGCAGTCCGAATCGGCGTGCATTCGCCTCGGCGAATGGTCACCTTGTACTCCGATTCAATCGGCATTCCAGGAAGATGGGGCTCAAGTGACGAATACCCAATGCTCGCACTGGAAATCGGCAAGGACTACCTCCGTCTCTTCGACGAGGAACACGTCTACTACTTCGGCATCGAGCACAAGCCACAAAGCGTCTCCCACTGGCTCGACAGAGCATTCATGCACCCGGCAAACCTGCCACTGATTGAAGTCCGACGCCACAACGTTGGCGTTGTCCCAATCGTGCGCTACCAAGACCGAATGCTTGCCGACGGCGAAGAACGCCGCGGCATCGTCCAACACCTGCTGGGCCTCCAGGACCGAATTAACCGAACCAACTACGAACAAGGCGTCGCCCAGCACTTCGCAGCGTTCAAACAACGCTACGTCGTCGGCTGGATGCCGACAGACGAAATTCAAGCATTCAAGCAGTCCGTCGCTGACACCCAGTTCTTCCAAGACGCCAACGTCAAAGTCGGCCAGTACGACGAAACCGACCTCTCGCGATACATCGAAGCCCGGCAGGCCTCCGTCAGAGACTTCGCAGCCCTTGCACAAGTGCCAGCCCAATCACTCGGCGCCAACGCAATCAGCAACATCTCAGCAGACGGCCTCGCCGCCCTCGAAACGTCGAAAGACCGACAAGCCGCCGAGATTCAAACCTCGTTTAGCGAATCACACGAACAGCTACTGCGCTTGTGTTGCCACGTCGTCGACGACGAAGAAGGGGCAAGTGACTACGAGTCAGAAATCCAATGGGAAGAAACCTCCGCACGCTCATTCGCCCAAACCGTCGACGGCCTCGGAAAGCTCGCCACCATGTTGGGCATTCCAGCAGAGGAACTCTGGCAAGACATTCCAGGCTGGACCAAGGAACGCGTTGAGCGGGCGCGCCGGGCTCGCAGTAGTTCGTGGTGGGTTGACCAGGAGGACCCGGTAAACCCGAGTGAGGGCTTAATCATGTAACGCTCTCGGTGAGGGGGTAGATGTGTCGCGCAGGTTTCTACGCCACGTTGAAGACGCTGTGAATCGTCAGGTGGCGGCATCGGTGAAGAAAGCGGTGCGTGCTCATGGTGTGCCGGTGACCACGGAGCAGGCTCGCGAGCTTGTCGAAGAGCTGTATCCGATGGTGGAGAAGCATCGGCGAGCGATTTGGCGTGAGCACATCGCGGAGTTGGGCAGGGAAGCTGCGGAAGCTGGTGTTGAGCTGGCTCCGGAGCCTCCCCAGGAGTATTCACCGCATGCACTGTATGAGGCGGTGGCGTCTGTCAGCAGACTGTCGCCTGGCTCGCAGCACATCCAGGTTCGTGTGCTTGATGAGGACACCCAGCGCCTCGTTTCCCGCCCGGTGATGCCGGATGCGTCGAATCGGCGCGACCAGCAGATCGTCAATCGCATCGCGGACGAATTGGGCAGACGAGTGTCCAGGCACGTTGTTTCTGCTGGCCGTCAGGCGGTGGCAGATGCAACGCATAATGGTTCGGCTCGGTTCAAGGACACTGGCAGGCCAGCTCGTGTGGGGTATGCCAGAGTGCTGTCGGGGCGTGAGTCATGCGCGTTCTGCGCGATGCTTGCTTCTCGTGGCCCGGTGTATAGCGACGATACCGTGGTCCGGCGCAGAGATGGTCGCCGGTACCACGATGGTTGCGATTGCGTACCTGTGTTGGTCGTGGAGGGCCAGCCGTGGGAGGGCCAGCAGCAGGCTGAAGCACTGTACGAGCAGTGGGCAAAGCACACGACGAGAAACGGCCACACTGTGCGAGACCAGTTCGGGCAGTGGAGCAAGGCTGTCGCTTCTGGTGAAGTCGACCCTGCAGCCTACAGTCCGTTCCGCGATCTTGCTTCGCAGGAGCGGGCGAAGCGTCGTGCGTTTGGTGACCTTGTCTCGATGCTCAGCATGACTCGTGAACGGGCTTGTGGTTACTTGTATGAGAACTTCACACCGGGCAAGCTCGAGAAATTTGAAGCAGATGCGGTCGCCTTGTACACGGATATTGGACACCGGGACATCAACCGTCATGCCCGTGAGTTCAAGGACGGTTTGTTGGACGCTGCGAAGAACGGAAAACGTGCGGAACGGCGCAAGTTGAACTCGACTGTTGAAGCGATGCGTGGGTTGGACTCGTTGATGGATCGGTCACCTCGCGTCAAGCAACCGCTCAAGGTCGTGCGACGCGTCAGAATGCAGGAACTCGAGGGATGCGCCATTGATGGGAACTTCTCCGCGAAAGACCTTGATTCTTGGCGCGGAAAGGAGTTCAAGTCGTGGGGGTATCTCTCCACCTCGACGCATGGTCAAGATGCTTTCGGCGATATTGAGCTACGCCTGACGCTGCCAAAAGGCACGAAAGGCGTGTACTTAGGTTGGGACGAGAACAAGGACAAAAGCACTGCGCTATCGAAGTATCCTGACGAAGAAGAGCTCCTGCTTGGCAGGCAAACCCGATATAGAATCAACAGTGTACGAACCAAAAACGGGCGAAAGATCGTAGAAGCGGAGGTGATCGGCCAGGATGTCTAGCAATGATGTTGAAGACCGCTACCGCTACATGGGCCTCGAGATGATTCCGACGCCATGCTACAAAGCGAAAACTAGTGAGCCCTGCCCAGGGACAGCATGGATGTGGCGAGTTGAAAACGGTGTTGTAGCGCTCAAGTTCAACAACGACAAAGTGCTTACCGGCACTGGATATGGATTTGATGACTACAAAGATTGGGACCGCGGAGACGACCTACAAGACGTGATCTTAGGTGCTGCCGCCGATAGGTTGAGCATTCCCGAGGCCCTCGAGCGCGTCCGCGAGGCATTCGGTAACCCCACCGTCATTGTTGCGTTGAAAGACATCAACGAGTCCTGTGACGAGCTCGGCCCAACTGCACACAAGCTCATGAACTAGCGCTGCTGGTAGCCACACCCGGTTCGAGGCCGGGGAGCGCACTAACCCCTGCACCACAGGTTGGTGGCAGGGGTTTTGTCATGCCCAGAAACAATCGATTCCCAGGAGGAATGATGGAGTCTACTGACAACACTGCCACCAACACCACTGACACTGAAGGTGGTGTTGCGGTGCAACCAGCCCCCCAGGAGGAGGCTGCAGAAACCACGAAGCCTGATGCCGAAATGAGCCTTGAGGACTACAAGCAGGCATTAGCGAACGCCAACAAGGAAGCCGCCCGCTACCGTGTCGAACGCAACGAACTGCGTGACGACGCCCAGAAGTACCGGGAACTGCAAGAGGCAGAAAAAACCGAGCTGCAGCGTACCCAGGAGGCACTCGAGACAGCACGCAATGAAGCCCAGCAGGCCCAGGTCGAGCTGGCACGCGCCCAGGCGCTCGCGAAGTACGGCATCGCAGAAGACAACGCGGATCTACTCGGTTCTGATCCAGAAAAGTTCGAACAGAACGCGCAACGTCTTGGACAACTCCAAGCGCAGGCCGCGAAACGTTCAGCACCGCCATCGGATTACCCAGTGGAGAAGCTGGTGCCAGGCGCATCCTCTCCCAAGGAAACCCCGGATACCGCGTTCCCGTCATCGTGGCCAGTAACTGGGCCGTTCGCAAAGAAGTAACAACCAGCTGAAAGGAGTGGCTTTATGGCTACTACAAGTGTTCACTACAGCCCCGCCCAGAACGTCACGGTCAAAGCACAGACCGACATCGAAGGTGGCAGCTTCGTCGAAATCGCAGACACGCTCGACGGGAGAAACCCCGTCGTCAAGCCTGCAACCGCAGGCGCAACCGTCTTCGGCGTTGTCGCCCGCGACGTCAAGAAAAACGGCTACGTCATGGCCTACCGCGCCGGGCACATCGTCGATGTGCAGGCTACTGGTTCTATTGCCGCTGGCGCGCTTGTCGCTGCTGCCAAGGACGGAAAGGCAACGACTGCGGCAGATTCCGCCCAGGTTGCCGGTGTTGCTGTTTCTGCTGTTGTCGGCGGCGTTGTTGCCGTCGCGTTGAAGTAAAGGAGTGAAGAAGTAAATGACTGATTTCACGTTTCCGCTTGCCCCTGCAAGTGTGACTGAAGATGGGGCTATCACCACGTCGATGTTCGTCAACGAGCCAACTCGTCTGTCGAACTACGTGGCTGCTCTGACCCAGGCGAACCTGGTAACGCAGCATCTGTTCGACTCTGTGACTGCCACCGGTGGCGCGCTGATGTATGACCGTATCGAGGTCAATCGGGCAGAAGCGAGCCAGAAGCCTGGTGTGATCGCACCTGGCGCGGAGTTTCCCGCCATCAGCACGGCACAAGGCACGCCGATGATTGACCCGGTGGTCAAGACCGGTGGTTACTACGACCTGACCCGTGAAGCAGAAAAGCGCAACGACGTTGCACTGATCCGACGCGGAGCAGTGCAGGTCGCGAACACGATGGTCAAGGACATTGACGGACGTGGCTTTGCGGTGCTCTCGGACGTTTTGAACAGCACCGACGGTGCTCTCAAGCTCGAGTCTTCCGGCTGGGCAGCTGCGGGCAAGGTGCAGGCCTCTGCAAAAACCGCACTGACCGGCGAGGGCAAGCTCATTGATGACCTTGAGGAAGCGCGCTTGCTGATTGAGGAAACTGACCTTGGGTATGTTCCTGACACCCTGGTGCTCAAGCGCCGCGACGCCAAGCACCTGCGCACCATCCTGGGCGTCAACAAGTGGAAGGACATCTTGGACACCCTGGGCTTTACCCTCATGGTGACTGGCTCCGACCAGCTTCAGAACGGCGAAGGCTTCGTCCTCCAGGCCCGTGCTGTCGGCTCGATGGGCGTCGAAGACCCAATCTCGACGGACTCGGAGTACATCAAGTCCCGCCAGACGACCCGTTTCTACACGTGGGCGTCGATGGCGTTCGGTGTCACCGACCCATTCGCAGCCGTCAAGCTCACCGGCCTGGCGCAGTAATGATCACGTTCGCTCAACCTGCGGATATCAAAGCCCGGTGGCCAGCCGCGCCCGCCAACGACGACCAGTTAGAGGTCTTGCTCGCTGACGCGGCACTCTGGCTGGTTTCGATGTTTCCGCAGATACCCGACGCCCCAAACCAGCGGCTGGCAGGCGTGCTCCAGATCGTTTCATGCGCGATGGTCAAACGGTCGCTACTTGCAGCCGACCACGACCACTTAGAGTCACTCCAGCAATCAGCTGGCGTGTTCTCCCAGTCGCAGAGTTTCCGTAATGCAGAAGGCAACTTCTACATCACGGGCCAAGAACGAGCCATGATCGAGGGCGCGCTCGGCACAGCCGGCGGCATGGCCACGGTTGAAGCAGAGGGGTGGTAAACGATGGCGTTTATCCCACTTTCGTTTCCAGTGACACGCATCCGACGCGTCACCGGTGCCCGCGACGAACTCGGAAACCCCGTGCAAACAGAGACGAAGACAACCATCAACGTTGCAGGCTGGGCAGTCCCACGCACCGACGAACCAAAGCTTGCAGGCCACAACCGCGAAACCGTCGACGTTGAACTCATCGCACCAACGGGAGCATTCCAGCCAACCGATGCGGTCCTGCTGCCCGATCGCAACCAAGTCCTCGAAGTCATCGGGGAACCAGAAAACTACGAGCACAACCCGTTCGGCTTCGCGCCGGGCGTGGAGATTGTGAACCTGAAAGGGGTGACGTGATGCCGTGGTGCATTGTTGACACACCTGGTGACCAAGACCAGGTGGAGTGTGAATCGCTGTCGTTTGATGGCGGTTCACTGATTTTGTTCAGTGATGCCACCCGTCAGGCACCAAAGGTTGCCTACAGTCCGGGTGGATGGCTTCGGTGGAGGTGGCGAGATGGCAAGGTTCAAGCCGAATCGCAAAGCGTATCGTGAGCTGCTGGCTTCTGAAGGAGCTGCGAGGCTGGTGTCTTTGAAAGGCGAGGCACTTGTTGCCCAGGCTGGTGATGGGTTTGAAACCAACACCCAGCTTGGCAAGGTGCGCCAGCGCGCAATTGTGTACCCCGAGACGTGGTCAGCGATTCACCGCAACCGTCGGGAAAACACGCTCGTGCGGGTGCTCGGATGAATGGTGTCGCGGCCCAGGCGGTCGCAGTTCAAGCGATTCAGGAAGCACTGGCAGTGCCAGCCTCGACCAGATTCCCACCAAAGCAGATGCGGACACACGAATTCGTCGTGGTTTCCCGCATTGGTGGTGGGGCAGATGACTGGGCGTTGAAAACGCCCCGGTTTCTCATCGAGTGCTACGCGGTCTCAGAGGCAGACGCTGAACGTCTGGCAGACCGTGTGTGGGAGACGTGGTCGTCGCTTCGCGCACCTGCTCCGATTTCGAGCGGGTACGCCGACAATAACCTGACCAGGTATGACAACCCGGACACTGAACATGTCCGGTTCCAATTCACGGGCGGACTACGGCTTCGCCGCTAACCCGCCCCTACCTTTCAAGGCCCGGCCCAATGACCTTGTAAAGGAGAAACAGCAATGGCTGTAAACATCAATAACGCGTTCGTCGGTGCACCACCGATTGATGGCGGCGTCTACTTCAACGCGCCTGTAGGCACCACGCTGCCAACAAGCGCAGAAGGCGAGTTGGATAAGGCGTTCATCGACCACGGCGCTATCGGACCAGACGGTTTCAACGTCCAGCCGACACGCAACTCCGACACCGAGAAAATGTTCGGCGGCGGCGACTGGGTGGACCTGCAGACCGAATTCACCGAGGAAGTCACCCTCACACTGCTCGAGGACGATAACGAGGGCGTGATCGCATCTATCTTCGGTGAAGACAACGTTGTGATTACACCTGGCGAGCAGGGGACGACGAAGACGATTTACCACACGAAGAAACGTCTTCCAATTAAGTCGCACGTGCTCAAGGCTGTCGATGGCGACAAGCTCAAGACGTATGTTATTCCGCGTGGCCGTATCACCACGGCGGAGAAGACGGCGGATGTGCACACCGCATCGACGAAGTACAACGTCACCATTAAGGCGTTCCCGTACACGCTCAATGACGCCAACGGTGAGCGTGAGGTCTACGTCGTGGAGTATCGCGATGATGGCCGTCCTGTGGAAGAGGGCGGCAATTCAGACCCAGCTGGTGCCGGTACTGAAGAGCACCAGTAGGGCTTTCCCTGGGCGGAGCAGCAGGGATTACAAATCACTGCTCCCAAGTCTCACCCGGCAATCGTGCGGATATTCATATCCCAGGGCCGGGCCGATTCGCACCCCTTGCCGGGTGGGTTCAAACGTCATCGGCCCAGCCCAACACTCGTAAAGAAAGGCCTGGCTCATGGCATTCAAGATTCAAGCTCAGTTCGACAACATCGAATTTGAAATCCCAAACCCTAAGCGAAATGACACGGTGGTCATCGCGGTTCCCCCGATCGACTGCATGGCGCCTGCTGACATTAAGAAAATCAACGTCGGCTTGGACAAGCTCAACAAGTCCGAGGACGTGCTCGACGTCGAAAAGCCGAAGAACAACGCACTGATTCTGGTGCGGGAAATGCTCAAGTACTACAACCCCAAGGCGGCAGCTGCTATCGACGGGCTCATGGCTCGTGAACTGCAGCAGATCAACACTGTCTGGGCTGACGAATCGGAGGCCAGCTTGGGGGAATCTTCGCCGTCCACCGACGAATCTTCCGAAACCGGAAAGTAGCTGATGCGTTGCGTGTGGACTTGCTTGCCATGGGCAGAAGCCTTGACGAGCTTGGTCACACGCTTGGGTGGGCGGACATCATCGCGTTCCTCGCACACGCCCCAGCAACCTCGCACGTCTGGCAGGCAGAGCACCCAGAGCAAGCCAGGCAGCTGCAATGGCTCGAAGAGCTTTCCTCTCCGCAATCAACACTTCTCGGCGAAATCGCGGGCCAACTCGAGGCATGGCGCTACGCGTCAGTCGGCGCGATGCCACCGGAGAAATCCATCATCACGCGACTCGCCAGCAGAGTCATCGAGACCACACCGAAGACAGCACCCACGCAACAGCCCGCGCAACCCAAGGCACCCAAGGCGCAACAGCGAACCGCCAGTGAAATCAGAGCCTTGGTCACCAAGAAATACACCTGACCACTAAGGAGGCATGATGGCCGAGCTAGGCGTTGGCTACATATCGATTGTCCCAGAGACCAACCGGATCACCCCAGAAATCTCCCGCGCGCTCAATGCTGCAGAAGCTACCGCGTCGAAGCATGGCGCATCGATGGGTTCCAAACTCGCATCCGGAGTTGGCAAGACCCTCAAAATCGGGGCTGGCGCAGCAGGCGTCGCCGCCGGTGGCGCGGTTGCAGCAGGGCTTACGAAAGGCTTCGGGCGACTGAAAGCCATTGAGGGCGCAGAAGCCAAGCTCACCGGCCTGGGCAACTCTGCAACCCAAGTCGCCGCGATTATGGACAACGCCAACGCTGCCGTCAAGGGCACCGCTTACGGCCTCGACGCTGCAGCAACCACAGCAGCAATGGCCGTCGCCTCCGGCATCAAACCAGGCAAAGAGCTTGAACAAGTGCTGACAACCGTGGCAGATACAGCAGGCATCGCCGGGGACTCCATGGACGCAATGGGTGCAATCTTCGGCTCAGTCGCAGCCCGAGGCAAACTCCAAGGCGACGACCTGATGCAGCTGACAAGCCGCGGTATTCCAGTGCTCCAACTGCTCGGCGACGAGCTCGGCAAAACAGCCGCCGAAGTCTCCGACATGGTCTCGAAAGGCGAAATCGACTTCGCCACCTTCGAACGTGCCATGCGCGCCGGGGTGGGCGGTGCTGCGAAAGAGGCCGGTAAAACGTTTTCCGGTGCTTTCGCGAATATGGGTGCTGCTGCTGGCCGTATTGGCGCGACGGTGTGGAAGCCTTTTTTCGGGCTCGCGGTCGGTGGCTTCGGCGACGTTACCTCCGCGTTGGATGCGTTTCATGAACGCATCAAGCCAGTCGCTGCTGGCGTTGGCAACCTGCTGCAGACACAGGTGGTTCCAGCACTTGAGTCCGCGAAGTCTGCCGTCACTGAGTTCTTGGCATCGTCGCAGTTCCAGGCGTTCGGGGCGTCTGCGCAGGCGACTGTCGGCGTTGTTGTTGACACTGTGCGCTCCCTCGTTCCAGTGGCGATGAACGCAGGCAAGGCGTTAGCAAATGTTGCTCCATCGTTAGCTGGTGCTGCATGGACGACGTTTGCCGGTGCTGTGAGTACTGCTGGCACTGCGGTGCAGGCTGTCGCAACCCCACTCGGTGCGGTTGCAGGGTTGTTGTCGAAGCATCCAGCCCTGGTGACGACTGCTATTGGTGCGTGGGCTGCGTTTAAGACTGTTCCGTCTATTGCGCAGAAGTTCTCGGGGGCACTCGAGGGGCTGAACCTGCGTGTTGGTGGCATGCGTGAGCAGTTCAATACGGTTACCCCGTACGCAAACAAGCTGCGTGAAGCAATCGCGTCGAATGGTGAGGAAATCTCACGGTTCGATGCTCGCATGATCGCGATGGGCGATACGGGCACCGGGGTGGCGCAAAAGATGGCGCAAGCCTATGTGCGTGTCTCGACGCCGATGAAGGAGTTTTCTGCAGGCCAAAAGGAGCTGGCGAGCGTGGCGAAAGCCGCCGCGCTTGAAGCAAGCTCTGGATGGGATGCTGCGGACCGCATTATCGCGCAGGCTGGCCGTGGCGTCTCGGCGACGGTGACCAACATGGCCGGCACTGTGTCCGGTGTCGGCGTTGCTGCGTTCACAGGTATGAAGTCTGCCGTCGGTGGCGTGGTGACTGCGCTTGGTGGCCCTTGGGGTGTCGCGATGATGGCTGCGACAGCTGGGTTTGCCGCGATTAGCTCTGCCAACGCAAAGGCGAAAACTGCCTCCGAGCAGTACGCCAGCGCGATGTCTTCTGCATCGGATGTCAACCGTGAGTTTACGGCTGCAGTGCTTGGCTCCACAGGTGCACTGTCTGAACAGGCGCAAGAAATGGCGGCGAGAGTCGTCGATACGTCGATGGCGTCGCTTAAGGCGTTTCAAACGCAGGTCGACGGGTTCATCTACCGGGTGCCTGAGCCGGATTCGACTGCGTTTACTGAGGCGATTGCCGAGATGGCACTTGGCGTCGATTGGCAAACCAAGTCAATGGCTACCGGCTCGTTGAGCTTCATGAAGTACAAGGACGCGGTTCAAGAGGTCAACGAAGCCAACGAGCAGATGGGCGAGTACCTCGAGAAGTCCGGGCATTCTGTTGAGGACCTTTCGAAGATCGTCGCCGATGGCGGGCCGGAGTACGAAGCGCTTGTACAGCACATGCGTGGGCTTGGTGACGGCGGGCAGTTTATCGCTGACCAGCTGGTGAAGTCCCGTGAGGAACTTGACCTGATGGTCGAGGCTGCACAGCGCGTTGACCCGGCCATGGTGCAGGCGTCGCAGGCGATTGATGTCTTGTCCGATTCTGCAGCATCTGGGCAGGACAAGCTCTCTGCGTTGCACTCGTTGCTGCAGTCGATGGGGTTGGCGCCGAAAGATGCCGAGCAGGCCATGATGGACGCTGCGGCGTCTGTCGATGAGATCGTCGAAGCAGCGGAAAAGGCAGCACGCCCTGTTGAACAGCTTGGCGACGCACTCTTCGGTGCAAACGGCAAACTCGAACCGACGAACGAGTCAGCGCGTGCGCTCAATGAGCGTCTGAACTCGATGGTCGATGATTTGAAGAATGTCGCGACTAATGGCGGTGACGTTCAAGAAGCGATGGACGGCATGGCTCCGGCTATTGCCGCTACAGCCAATGAGTTCAACCTCTCCGAACAGAAGGTCCGTGAGCTCATTGCTGCCTATGGTGGTGTGCCTGAAATCCTCGAAACCGGAGTCGCGCTCGATGGGGCAGGCGAAGCCGCTCAACAGATCGGCGAAGTGTGGGCAGCACTCGAGAACATGAAGAACGAGGCTCGCACGACCATCGAAATCGGCGCTGTTGGCGAGCAGGCAAAAGCCGTCATGACTGAGCTTGACGTCAAGTGGACCGAGACAGTCGGCCCTGATGGGAAGAAGAACCTCCGCATCGAGGCCGCCGACGATGACGCGATTGCGAAGATTCAGCGCGTCACACAGATGGCGGCAGAGTTGGGCGACAAGATTGCTGAGCCGAAAATCCTGCTCAACACCACGCAACTCGACGCAGATTCAGGGCGTGCAAAGCAGATTCTCGACGCGCTTGCGCTCGAAAACCCATCACCGCAAGCCCAGCTAATTATCGACCAGCTGCAGAACAACCAGCAGATTGCCCTTGGTGACCTCGCCTACCTTGCTGGGCAATCAAGCGTGCCCACCGCTGACCTCGACAAGGCGTTGCTTGACGCAGGCATCCAGGTCTCCCGCAATGACCTAGGGGCACTGGAACAGGTCAAAACAAAGCCGAAAATCGAGGTTGATAACAAGCCTGCAAAACGCGGCATTGACGAAGCACGGTCGTGGCTTGACGGGTTGAAAGACAAAATCATCAACATCCGCACCCGCCATACCAACACTGCTGCGGACGGTCTGATGAACACCACGAGCTCGCACCGATTCATGGCCGACGGCGCAACAGGACGCCTGTCTACCCAGCAGGCCCAAATCGCGCCGGGCGGTCGGTGGATCACGTGGGCGGAAGACGAAACACACGGTGAGTCGTTCATTCCGCATGCGATGTCGAAGCGGAAGCGTTCAACGCAGATTCTCGCTGAGACTGCATCGATTTTCGGCCTTGGTCTTGTGGATGCAGCTGGCAATGAAGTCCGCCGCGATGGTTCATCTGTCGCACCGACGTCGCGGTCGTACCGTGCAGATGGGGCAGTCACCCCTGGGCAGTTGTTGGACTTCTTCAAAGGGAAGCAGGTCAATGGGCAACAGGCGAGTCGCTCACTCCAGGGCGCTCCATATGACTTTGGCGGCTCAAACTGGGGTGACTGCTCGTCGACCCAAGGACAGGGAGCACTCTTCGCTGCTGGGAAACCGGCAACGAATGGGCGGTTCATGTCCACGGCAAACGCTATCTCTCAGCTCAAGTCCATTGGGTTCAAACCCGGCCTTGGCACGGGGCCACGCTACGTGATCGGTCTGTTCAATGGCGGCCCCTGGGGTGGCCATACTTCCGGGACCATCTATTTCGGTGATGGTGACTCCGTCAACGTGGAAATGGGCGGTGGCGCAGGCGGGCAGGGCAAGATCGGTGGTGCTGCTGCAGGCGCATCGCACGCACAGTACACAGACCATGCGTATTTGCCTCTCTCAGCGCTCGGCGGCAAGGAAAGTGATGATGACATCGCATCAACAAGTGTTGATGGCGTCTCGCTGAAATCCGGTAGGTCAGTGTCCTGGGGTGCAGCGCAGTCGCTGTTTGATCAGGCGAAGAAGTACCAGAAATACGGAGATGTGTGGCAGCACTGGGACGTCGGAAAAATGGGCACCCAGATTGCCAGCATGTTTTCTGGTGCGCTCTCGAAGGTGCCAAAATTCGACGTTGGCGGTCGCTGGCCGACAGGCTCACTGGGGCGCAATGAGTCCACTAAGGACGAAATTGTGCTCACGAACAGCCAGTGGCGCGACATGTCACGGATTGCAACGGCCTTGCCTCCAGCAGGATCGCAAATCGTTGCAGCAGCGAAAGAGTTTTCTGCAGGAATCAATGCAGCACAAAAACAGCTTGTTGTGCAGGGCCGCGGCTTCGGCGGCGGCTTCCTCGCAACCGCCGAGATTGTGCGCGACGCCGAAGAAGCACTGCACGACACCCGCGCCAACATCGCGACACAGGCTGACAACATCGCAGAAGCAGAACGCGATGTGGCTGACGCACGAAAAGCACTTCGAGATGCAGAGAAAGACGGCGGTGGCCTGACAACCGCGCAGCGTCGCAAGCTCGTCGATGCCGAAGAAGCGTTGGGCAAGGCGCGCCGGGATGGCAAACCTGACAAGATTGCTGCTGCTGAGAAGCGGTTGGCGAGGGCGCGTGAGGACGCAGATGAAGCTTTGGCCAAGTCGAAGGACAAAAACGCTGCCCAGGTGCGAAAAGCGCAAGACCGGTTGAATAAGGCGGAGGACAAGCTTCGCGAGTCCCGCTTGAATCATCGAGAAGCGATAGAGGACCTGCAGGCTGCGGAGCGGACTGCGACGGCGGCAAGGTTTCAGGCAGCGTCGGAGCTTTCAGTCCGGCTGGGTGAGCAGTTCCAGCACACGTTCCAGGCAATCAGTGGTCTCTTTGACGAGTTCGCCCGTCTGGCCGGCATTGTTGATGAGACACGACAGGCAGTCTCGAAGCTGCAGATGCAGCAGCGTCTTGACCAGCTTGGGTTGATCAAGGCACAAAGCGATTATCGACTCGCGGTTGCGGACACTGACCGCCAGCGGTATCGCGGTGCGATCAGCATTGCGCAGGCGGAGGCAGACCTTGAGCAGGCCCGCAAGGATGCGAACAAGGTCGGCTTGTCGTCTGTCGAAGCGATGAAGGGGGCGATGAACCGGTTCTACGAGACCGGCAAGTTCTCTATCGAGGATCTCACTTCTCAGCAGATCGAGGACTCGAAAGAGGTACGCGCCGCCTTGTGGGGCGTCACGATCGCGCAGAAGCAAAACGCGGTGGACCAGCTTGAGGCGCAGCGCAAGCAAGAAATCGCGGCGCTGGCAGTCGCACAGGCAACGCTCGACCAGGTGAAGACTGCTGGCCTGTTGCGGATTCAGACTGATTTGCTGATGAAGCAAACAGCTGAGCTCAACGGCATGACCAAGAATCAGGCCAGGGGCGCAGCTAAGGGAATGGGCGGTGTCGGCAAAGTCGGCAGTGGCGTCGGCAAGATTTTCGGTGCTATTTTTGCTGGCCTTGCAGGCTTCGCTGTTGGTGGCCCATTGGGTGCTGCTGCTGCAGCAGCCCCGTTGCTCATCGGCGGTATTAAAGACACCGCCCAGGGCTCAATCGACATTCGCGACAACCGTCCCGAACTCGATGAAGCCTGGAAGCAGATGAAGACCGGGGAGAAAGCCACGCTCGTAGGTGGTGCACTCCTCGGTGCTGCTGCCTCTGGCGTTGGTGGAGCAGTAGGCGGGGCTGGCGGGGCCATGGCAGGTGCGGGGATTGGCGACGCGCTTGTTGACGCCTCCATTGGCAGCTTGCAGTACTCGATCGGCTCCAAGATTGAATCATCGCAGCGCAGAGCAGATGACCAGATCGAACAGCTCAACCGTGCGGTTTTGCAGCGCCAAAACGACCTTGACGCTAAGAAGCTCCAGGACGAAATCAACTACCAGGAGCGCCATGATCGCGCGACGGCAGACCTCGAGTGGGCAAAAATGATGCAGCAATCAGTGACCGCCCCAACCGAAAAACTCACCGAAGCGTTCAAGCAGGCTGCTGCTGACGAAAAGGCCAGAGCTGAGCGGCATCACGACGCCACCACGCAGCTGACGAAGCAGACCAACAATCTGCTCAACACCGATGCAACCACCCAGCAGCAAATCCTCACCACGCTCAAAGCAGTGCAGGAAAAGCTGCAACAACAACCCAAATCACAACTGACTGGCCTGGCATATGTCAGCGCCATCTAGAAAGGAGGACACATGAACCGCTATAGCCTCGCCATGACCGACTGGAAAGGAACCGACTGGGACTTCACCAATGACTGGGCAGCAGGCATCAAAGCAGGCGGTATCGACGGGCTGATCGGCACCATGACCACCACGACCGCCACACCCCTTGCAGCACCCGGCCAAACCACGCTCTCCCAGAGCGCCGGGGTGATGACAGGGGCAGTGACATTTCTGTGTCGTGCTGATGCCAGTCGAGATGCAGGAGAGGTTGCTGCAGCGCTGCGCGCGAGCTTTTCACCGCTTGCACATCAACGGTCGCTGTTGAAACTCTCCACGCCTGCCGGAGTCATGACGCTGTGGGTGCGCCTCGGCGAGGGCATGGCAGCCCCGACACAAGACCCATCGTGGTCCGAAGTCGTCCTCGATGTGCGCATCCCGCTCGTTGCTGATGATGGTGTGTGGTGGACCATGCCCCAGCAGGGGACAGGCACCGTCACCATCACCAACGACGGCGACGTGCCTGTAGCTCCCATCATCACCTGGACTGGTGCGGGAGGTGTCGTTCAGGTGCCCTCCGGTGCGATGTTTCGACTGCCCGCCGTCAGCACGCAGCACACACTTGTGCTGCAGAAGATTCCGAAAATCACAGCAAACAACGCCCCGGTTGAGAAAGGCGTTGCACAAGTCTTGCGCTCGATTCCTATCGAGCTTGTGCCACCGGGGACCACCAGGACATTTCACGTGCCGCCTGGGGCAACAATCCAGTGGAAGAAAGGAGTACTCGACCCATGGAGATAACCGACTGGAACCAGCACCGCAAACACCGGGCCGCGATCGTCGAAGACGAAGAACAATACATCGGACTTTTCGACGGGACCGGCCCGTCACTCATGGACTGCCCGCCAGTGCTCTCACCCCTGGAAGCTCCGCAGCGACGAAACGTCGCAACAAGCTTCAAAGCAACGTTCGCAATCATGGACGAAGGCACCGTGCATCCGATCGTTGACGAGCTCGTTACTGGCGGCGCCACCGTCGACCACGAGGGCAAGCTTGTTGCCGTCGCCAACAAAACCCGCTTCATTATCGTGGAACGGAAAAACTACCGCCGTGCATTCCGCATCACCCACGTCGTGGAATCAGGCGACTGGCAACACCCTCACTCCCTGGAAGTCCACGGCGTCGACATCCTCGCCGAGCTCGACCGACACGTCGCATGGTCCGCCCCCACGACCATCACCGGGGAGTACACCCGCTTCGAACGCGACTGGGTAGGACCAGAAGGAATCGCCACAACCTGGAGCAAACCGCGCGACCTTCAAGACATGAAGATGATCACCTCCGCCGATGGTGTCACTCTCGGAGATACACGCCGAGAAGACGAAGCGACTGCAGAGAAAGTAATCCGAAAACTCATCACCCGCTCGCTTGAAGCATCATGGCGCGCAACCGGCATCCAAGACATCATCGATAACCCACCGATCGTTGTCTCACCAATCGGCTCACCGCTGCCATCACCCAACGTGCTGATCCGACCAGCCGACGGCAAACTCCTCGAAACCGTCGCACCAATCGCCGAAGCAGCAGGCGTGTCCATCACAGCCAACTTCTGGCTACCCGGCGACCCACCCGCGCCGGGCCTGAAGCTTTCCCAACCAACCATCGTCATTGAAGTACGACAAGTCACGGAGGTGAACCAATGAACCAAGAAATAGTGCTCATCGCCGATGGCGGCGACGTGACTGTCGGACGCGAACACGCGACCCTGGTCTATGGCGAGTTTAATGTGGTCCTGCCAGAAGGAGCAGAACAGGTCGAGCGTGACGACCGCATCAAAGACGGCTACATTTATCGACCGTCCGAGACCATTGCACGCTTCGACGTCGGCTTCGCCCGAGCGGATGCCACCATCGACCTCGAACTACAAATCTCTGACCTCGAAACAGTCGTCGATACTGCCCAACGGCAAATCATTGGCGACACGTTCTTCGAGCGCGACATCACCACAGTCGGACTCCGCGGGTACACCCCCGGCGAGGACTTCCAGGTAGGCGACATTGTCACAGTCGAACTCCGAGGTCGCAGATTCCGCCTCCCAGTCACTGAAATCACCATGGTTTCCTCCGACGACCAGGGCATCGGAGGCTGGCGCGTCCACGTCGGCGGCCTCCTCATCTCCGACGCTGACGCACTACGCCGACAGTCGCAGGAACTTCGCAAACAAGTCGCCAACGACAAACGCGCCCTCTCACGCCGAGTCGCCGGTGCAAGCAAGGCAGCGTCGGAGGCGAAAACCGCTGCGGATGAGGCAATCTCAGCCGTCAACGATGCCGACGGTGTCATAGCAGGCCATGTCAATGAGGCAACCGAAGCGTCGAAGCGTGCGTGGGAGCATTCGGAGGCATCTGCGAGGGCATCGGAGGCGTCGCAGGTGGCGTCGCAAAAGGCTGGTGAGGCGGTCGAAGAGGCTAAAGGGCATGTTGCGGAGGCGACGGCTGCGTCGGAGAAGGCTGCTGAACATTCGGAGGCTGCGGACCAGCATTCGCGTGATGCGGCTCGTGCGTCGCTTGAGGCGCGGTTGGCGTCGCAGCGGTCATCGGCGTCGTCGGCACAGTCGGTGTCACACAGCATGTTGTCGCTGGATTATTCGGAGCGGTCACGTGAGCATTCGGAGCGGTCGTTTGAGTACTCGGACCAGGCCCGGAGGCATTCGCAGAAGAGCTTCGAGCATGCGCAGAAGTCCGCCGAGCACGTCCAGAAAGCAACAGAGGCGTCGGAAGCATCATCGGAAGCGTCGCAGGCGTCACAGGATGCGTCGCAGGCGGCGTCGCTTGCCTCGTCGCAAGCGAAAACAGCGTCGGAAGCATCATCCACGGCGTCGCAGGCGGCAACGCAGGCGAAGACACTGACGCAGGAGGCGCTGCGGAAAGCGGAGGAGGCGCGCAATGATGCGGAGACGGCGCGTCGATTAGCTGAGCAGGCCCGCGATGCCGCGGAAACCAAACGTGCTGACGCGGAAGCCAAGCGCAATGAGGCGGAGCAGGCTCGCAAGCGTGCGATGCAGTCGATGCAGGCCGCTGCTGCCGCGATGGCAGCCGCTGAGCAGGCACGCATGTGGGCGGAGGAGGAGCGCAAAAAGGCAGAGCAGCAGCGCATGCAAGCCGAGCTTGAGCGCTCGAAGGCCGAGTCTGCGCGCTCTGATGCCGAGACTGCACGTGACCAGGCTGAGACTGCCCGCTCGGAGGCGGAGGGGAAGCGTGCTGCTGCTGAAACACAGCGCAACGAGGCGGAGCAGCAGCGCAAGCTTGCGGAGAAGGCGCGCAGTAGGGCAATCAACGCGATGATGGCAGCATCCTCGTCGATGGCTGCGGCGGAGTTCGCCCGTGCGGAGGCGGAGCGACGTCGCAACGAAGCCGAGCAGGAACGCAAACTTGCGGAGGATAAGCGCAAGCTTGCAGAGCAGGAGCGGCAGAAAGCGCACGAGGCACGGCAGGCTGCAGAGACAGCCAAAGCGCACACGCTTGCGATTCAGCAGTACTATCTTGCCGGTGGTCTTGATGTGCACCGGAATTTGATCTTCTGGAATCGCGAGCGACGGACCCGGCTTTTCGAGCATGTGGGGGCTGGGTCGAAAAAGCACGACGACCTACTGACCACCACTGACTGGAATAACCAGCGAGGTTTGAAGTTTACGGCGCATGGCACGTGGTGGGGCCGGGTGCAGTTTCAGATTGAGTACAAAGCTGCTGTCGGCGGTAAATCAGCGGTTGACTTGTACACGTTCAATGTTGGTCCAGGATACAGGAGCGACACCTTTGAGCAGGGCGCATCGCAGATGGTGTTTACGCAAGCCCAAATCCAGGTCGAGGTGTGGCTGCCGAATAAGCCTGAATACGTGGTCGAGGTGGACAGAGAGACGGGCAAGTTTATCCCGACTGATGTGTATAAAAACCCCGTCGAGAACCCGGTGAGCGTGCGCTCTGACGGTGCTGTCGCGTTTGAGCGGGGCGTGAGTTTTTACACCAACGTCGCTGAGAAAGACAAGGACGGGACGTACGTACGTGCGAAGAAGGTGCAGATTCCAGGGACGGATATTTCTGTGTGGCCGCCGTATGTGCGGTTTTGGGAGCCGTAATGCAGTGCAAAATGAGTGAAAGGAAATGACAGATGGCAGAAAATGACACCGGCCTTGGCGAGCTGCTGAAGGCCATAGACGACCTTGACACTTGGCAGCTTGAGGACGCCGCCAAACAGGTCGTGCGCCGCCTCTCCGACGACGCCCTTATGAGGCATCGTGGCTGGTGCTTTGATGAGGAACCAGCGCGCCGGGAACGTGAAAGAGCAATCCAGGAGGGCGCGGCTCATGCGGTGCAGCGCCTGCGTGAGCAGGGTGCACTGGCGACGCCGGAGGATGCGAAGGTTCCTGCGACGATGCGCACCGACGGTATCGGCGCCGTCTCGCAGGCAGTGGCGGCGGTGCCGTTTTTACCGGGTGAGCGTGTCTTGTGGAAAGGGCGCATCCTGCAGAAAACCGCACTGACTGACCTGCCGAATGATTTCGCGGACCGCACGGTGTGGCTGGACGTCACACCACAAAACCCAACCGTTGCAGCCGCCACGGCGGATGATGCCCCGGCGACCGGGGATCGTCCACGTCCCGGTGCTGCAGCAACACACTAAGGAGGAACAATGGAAGATTTGGTTATGCCGTACGGCGTGACGATTGAGACGAATTCGGACGGTGGCTCGTCGATTGTGGGGGACCACCCACAGAAAATAGGAGTGGGCTCGCTGAAGCTCGTGCCGGGGCCGTGCCGGGTGGTGCTTTCATGGGGAGGCCCCACGAAGTGCCAGCTCGTACTGGCCACAAAGGGGGAGCGGCTGACAGTAGCTGAAGTGCCAAGCGGGGGGGGGGGACCACGTTCTACGATGGTCACCGTCGGAGCGCGAGAAGGCGATGCGATTTACGCCCGGCTTTTCGATGCACAACCTGGACAAACCGGGACGATGGAGGTCTACCCCATGCCCGCCACCTAGCCACCAAGGCGGTGGTGTAGGTGACGGCACCACTGGAAATGGACTGGATGCGCTCGCTGGTCATCAAGCCCACATCGTCAGCGAATTCGGTGCCCGGACAGATCGTCGCGGGCAAGAGCGACAAAGACACCGAGAACACCTTTTGGCTCCCAGCCGGGGTGCATCAGCTGATTATCGACTTCGACGAGGCTCGATGGATGTCACTCTACGATGGGTCACGCCGGGTGTTCGGCATGGACGGTCCACACAATGGGAGAATCGTCCGTGTGGTGATGGAAAAAGCTGGGAAGATCGTCATGTATGTTTCGACCGCGACGCCGGACAATCCGCCACTGGTGGGTGTGACGATTTTCCAAGTCCCCGCTTAGCCACCACATCAACGGGGGGGACGTTAAATGACGGCACCACTGGAAATGGACTGGATGCGCTCCCTGGTCATCAAGCCTGTGAGCACGGAGGGTGGCGTACCGGGCGAGATAGTGGCCGGTCGGGGTCCAAAGGACACGACCACCGATTTTTGGTTGCCAGCCGGTGTGCATCAAATCATGCTGGATTTCGACGAGGAGCGGTGGATGTCGCTCTACACCGGGGCTCGAGTCCTGTTCGGGATGAGTGGGCCGCACAAGGGCCGCATCGTCCGAGTCATCATGGACCGGGCGGGGACTGTCAGGACATTCGTATCCACGGAGGACCCGTCGAAACCCACCTTGCTGGGTGTGACGATTTTCCAAGTCCCCGCCTAGCCATTGCGGGGGTGGCAGCGTAATGACCACCCCGTTTGACGAGATGACCCCGTACTCGGTTGTAATGACCGGCAAACCAGGCACCAACCCCGTTATCGCTGCGGGCAAGGCGCACCAGAGCAGCTCAATCGCCCGCATCGGCATTCCAAAAGGAGTGTCACATGTGCAGCTGTCCACCACCTACAAGGGGGCGACCACCCTCGTCCTGGTTGATGGTGCCCGTCAGCGTGATGTGCAGTGGTGGCCTGAAAATGCGGGTGGCATCAATCTGATTGAAGCCGTGACCGACGACGCATATATCTATTTGCGCGCAGCCCAGGCCACGGAGGATGAAACGTTTTCATTCGTGATCATCCCGATGCCAGCCCAAGACTAACCACGCAAGCAAACAAGACCAGCCCCACACCAGGGGCATTTTTTATACCCAAAGGAGGACACTATGAAAGAGTGGGCAACACTCGAGCCAGATCTTGTATATCTGACGCAGAAGCACTTTACCCCAGGGCGCGGCGGGCAACGCATTCGTCACGTCACGTTGCACCACATGGCCATGACTGGCGGGGTCAGGGAGTGTGTGCGCGTCTGGCAAGACCGGCCAGCGTCTGCGCACTACTGCATCGACCGCAACGGCGTGATCGGTCAGGCCGTCTGGGATAGAGATACTGCGTGGGCGAACGCGAATCAGCGTTCCAACCAGGAGACCATCGCCATTGAGCACTCCAACTCGGGTGGTGCATCGCTGGATTGGCCAATCAGTGAGCAGACCCTCGAGGCTGGCGCGCACCTTGTTGCTGCGATTTGCCGCTACTACAAGCTCGGTCGCCCGGTCAGTGGGCGCAACGTGCGCTTCCACTCCATCGAGTCAGGTGGCATGACGGGCTGCCCGTATCACCTTCGGCCAGGCGGGAAGTACCACGACGCCTACATCGTGCGTGCGCAGTACTGGTACGACGAGATGGCGAAAACACCACAACCCAAAGAGAAAGGAATCACCATGTTTGGACCTGAACAGGTCGCAGCACTCGACGAAGCAAAACGCTACAGCCGTGACACGAAAGCGCAGCTTACCGGCTCCGGCGAACTAGGGCAGTACCCCGGCTGGGAACAGCTGGGCGGGCGCACTCTGGTTGATGCGGTCGCGGCAATCGGCGCGAAGCTTGGCATTGACGGCTTCAACGACACCAAGGAGGCGAAGTAGATGGGTCAGCATTCTTTGACAGCCCGGGTCGCACAACAGGTGATTGCTTCCGAGCCGTGGTGGCGTCGATACAAGGGGTCAATCATCATCGTCCTGACAGGCGTGGTCGCGGTTCTTGCGCAGCTGGCAGAGTCTACGGAGTGGCAGAACACGACGACTGGCACCGTGCTGACAGCTCTCGCTACGGCAGTTGGGTTTATCGTGAATCGGTTTACGCGTGACGCGATGACCCCGTCAATGGCGCCACGCCTCGAGCAGGCGGCTGCAAGTGGTGGTGGCTATGCCGATTGAGAAGTTGCCGTCGAAGTGTCGGCCTGCAGCCTACAAGCTGCGGGCCTTTTTGATGACTGACGCTACCGCGCTGCTTATCCTTGGTCTGTGCTTTCTGGCTCGTGGCGCAGGCTGGCTGATCAGACGCGGCCCGGCGGGTCCGCACCCGTTGACGTTGATTGGGCTTCCGGTTACCGCGTGGATTGCGGTAGCGGTCGTGCTTGGCGTGGCCTGTCTCGTGGTCGCTGTCTGGCACCAGAGCACAGCCGGGGTCGTGACGCTGGCGCTGTCGGTGGCGCTGATCAGTTTGTGGGGCATGGCGTTTCTTCCTGATTCGCTCGCAACGTTTTTAGAGCGCGGCAGTGTGTATCTTGCGCTGGCCGTGATGACGATGTGGGCCGTGTGGAGGGGAAAGCGCGGTGAAATCACTCTCGATATTCGAGCAGACCCGAAGGGGGCGACAGCATGGAACAGTTCTGGGAAAGCTTAGCCCTCGTCCTCGCGGCAGTGATCCCGGCTTATCTTGGCTTTTTGACGGCGCGTGAGAAGCCGAAAGCAGATGTGCGAGCTAAGGACACGGTGGATACAGCGCAGCGGCAAATGCAGGACCTACTCAAGACACTGTTGGACCGTGTGGCGAAGCTCGAGGAAGCGCAGGAAGCGCTGGAAGTGAAGTACAACTTTTCGCTTGCTGCTCTGCGACAGGTGCGTCAGCGCTATCCAGCGTTGCGGATCGATGTGCATGAGTCCGTCGAGGCCGACCTGTAGCCCGTCGAGAGCGTCAGAATCCTGTGATAGACCTTAAAGCCCCGCTGGGTGCGCTGAATGTGGCGTGCCCAGCGGGGCTTTTTGCGTTGTGAGAGGCCCGGAGAAATCCCGGAAAAATCCCGGTTTAGCCCCCGGACACCATGTTTTGGGCGCATACCGCGCACAGGGCACACGGCCATGACCTGCACAAACGCAAACATGCAGGTAGGCAAACCCTCTCAAAAATTAGCAGTCAAAGTAGAGCTCAAACTCCAGCGGCGTCGGGCGCAGGCGCGCCGGGGTGATCTCGCTGTCGTACTTCAGCTTCACGTACGTGTCGATGAGATCCTCGGTGAACACGTCGCCTTCGGTAAGGAACTCGAAGTCGTCTTGCAGAGCCTGCAGTGATGCCTCGAGCGAGGTCGGTGCCTGCGGGATGTCCTTGGCTTCCTCCGGTGGCAGCTCGTAGAGGTCCTTGTCCACCGGAGCGTGCGGCTCGATGCGATTCTTCACACCGTCGAGGCCTGCCATCATCATCGCAGCGAAGCCGAGGTACGGGTTGCCCGATGGGTCCGGTGCGCGGAACTCGATGCGCTTCGCCTTCGGGTTGGTGCCAGTGATCGGGATGCGGATCGCGGCGGAGCGGTTGCGCTGGGAGTACACCAGGTTGATTGGGGCCTCGAAACCTGGCACCAGGCGGTGGTAGGAGTTCAGCGTCGGGTTGGTAAACGCAAGGACAGCGCCGGCGTGCTCGAGGATGCCGCCGATGTACCAGCGGGCGATGTCGGAGAGCCCGCCGTAGCCGTTCTCGTCGTAGAACAGTGGCTTGCCGTCCTTCCAGAGGGACTGGTGGGCGTGCATGCCGGAACCGTTGTCACCGGCCAGCGGCTTCGGCATAAAGGTGGCCGTCTTGCCGTACTGGGTGGCGGTGTTCTTGATGATGTACTTGAAGTCCTGGAGGTCGTCGGCTGCGTGCAGGAGGGTGTTGAAGCGGTAGTTGATCTCCTGCTGGCCGCCGTTGCCTACCTCGCGGTGGAAGCGTTCGATTTCGAAGCCGGATTCGCGCAGGTTCTTGACCATGGCGTCGCGTACGTCGACGGTCTTGTCGTGTGGTGGGACGGGGAAGTAGCCGCCCTTGACGCGGTTGTGGTAGCCAAGGTTCGGGCCGCCGACTGCGTCGGTTTCCTTGCCGCGGTTCCACCAGCCTTCTTCGGCGTCGATCTCGTAGAACGCGCGGTGGCCTTCGACCTCGTATCGGATGGAGTCGAAGAGGTAGAACTCGGCCTCGGCGCCAAAGCTACAGGTATCGGCGATGCCGGTGGAAGCCAGGTACTGCTCCGCCTTGCGCGCAACGTTGCGCGGGTCGCGGGAGAACGCTTCGAGGGTGAATGGGTCGTTGACGAAGAACTTCACGTTCAGGGTCTTCGCTGCGCGGAACTGGTCCAGCTTCGCGGTGGCGAGATCCGGCATGAGCGTCATGTCGGACTCTTCGATGGTGGTAAAGCCACGAATCGATGAGCCGTCGAAGGCGAGGCCTTCTTCCATGACGGTTTCGTCAAACATGGAGGCAGGGATAGAGAAGTGGTGCTCGATGCCGGGGACGTCGGTAAACCGGACGTCGACAAACTCCACGTTCTCGTCCTGAATGAACTTCTTTACGTCTTCGATAGTTTCGAAAGACACGACCTTTTCTCCTTCGGACGGCGTTGGGAACTTCGCACAATTCTAGCGTGTAGCTCCCGCTCTGTAACAGCTTTTCGGGAAAAGAGGATAGGCTATGTCGCATGTCTGCACCCCAAGGAAAACGATGGCTCGACGGCCCGGAGCTTCCCGGCCAGTTCAAAGGCGATGATGCGATCCCTGACTACCCGGGGCAGTTTCTTGGGCTGCCGAAGGAGGGCGCGGGCGCGCAGGCGTCGGTGGCGCGACGCATGGGAGGCGTCGCGATCGACTGGGCAATTGCCTGGGCGGCTGCAGCGATCATTCATGCCAACACCACCGTTTTCGGTGGCACGTCGACGTTGACGTATCTGTTGTGGATCGTGTTGGGCATCATTTGCGGTTGGCTATTTGCACGCACGCCGGGCATGGCGATCCTCGGGATGGGGGTGGCCCGCGTCGACGCGGAAGAGCCCGTCGGGCTGTGGCGCGCGGCAGTGCGCACGCTGCTCACTGCGTTCATTCTGCCCGCAGCGCTTGTCGACGCCGACGGCCGCGGCATGCACGATCGTGCGACCAACACGACCGTGATTCGGAGCTAGGGTTCCTCCAACGGGCGGAATTCCACGGTGCGCTGGAACGCCCAGTTCTTGTCAGTGAGCAGACGGGCCACCGTCAGGCCTCCAGAGAGGAACAATACCGTGAGCACGACGGCGGTAGTCGAGTCGATTGCCGCGGAGATATTGCCGTTCGTGATCTGGTGCAGCGCCGCGTAAATGGTGGGGCCGGGGATCATGACCACGGCTGCGGGGATGGTCACCGTGGTGCGCGGCACCCGAAAGTGCTGGCCCAGCCAGGACCCAAGAATGCCGATCACAAGGGTCCCCAGCAGGCAGGCGAGGAAGTATTCCACGTGGGCGTCGACAAGCATGAGACGCAACACATTGGCGACAGTGCCGAGCGTGGCTGCCAAAAGTGTCATCCTGCGTGAGGCATTAAACAAAATGGCGAACCCACCCACGGAGACGAAGCTGGCGAGCGCCGCAGCCCCGTAAAACGCAGGATCCGGGGTTGCGCTGACCGTACTGGGGGCGGGCGCATCGGTGACCATCGCGATGACCGCGACCGTCAGCATCATGGTGAGGACCACTTCGAGCGCGAAGAAGAGCCTCGGCAGCCCCGAGGTGAAGTCGAAGCGGGAGAGATCCATCAAAGAAACGAACAGGGGAAAGCCCGGCACCAGGTACAAAATGGCGGGGACGAAGCCCGCGGAAAGCTCAAAGTCGGAGTGGGGAAGCGCCCACGCGAGCGCCAGGAACAGCAACGTTGACACCAGGGCCGCTGCCATCACGACGCCTAGTTGCAGGAGGTGTCGACGCCCCAATCGCAGACGGACGTACTGGCCCACACCAGCCGCAATAATCACGAGCAACGCGGTGAAGTAGGAAAAGTGGTTCAGCACCGCGAAGCCGCCACATGCAAGGCCAGCCGCGCAGCTTGAGGTCAGCGGACCCCAACGAGGGGTAGGGATTGCCTCAATCTCGTCGATGGCAGCGTTGATTTCTTCCGCGGTGGTGTAGCGGTGCATCTCGTGCTTGGTCAGATTCTCGAGCGCCTCGATGCGCGACGCGTTCACCCCTGGCAGCGGAAGATCAGCCACGAGCGTGCGGAAATTATCACCGCGGTGGACAGTGCACGTGATCGTGTCGAAGCCGACGACCACGTCGGCGTCGTCGAAGTGCATCGCGCGGGCACAACGCTTCACGGCCCGTGTGACGCGGTAGCCGGGAGCACCCGCGGACAACAAAAGAGCGCCGAGGCGCAGCGCGGTGCTGGCCTCGACGCCCATGTCGAAGGAAGACATACTTACTTGCCTTGACGCTGCTGCATTCGGCGCATACGGCGGTTCATACCCGCCATGTTCTGGGCCTGCTTCGGCAGCGGGCCGCCAGGCAGACCAGGCATCTGGCCAGGCTGCGTACGAGCGTCCATGGCCTCGAGCTTGGCGCTCATCGCGTACACATCATCCTTGCGGTAGTGGCGTGGCAGCTTCATCAGGTGCTTCTGCAGATCGCGCACGGCCACCTGGCCTTCGCCTTCGCCCACGTACACCTCGTGGATCGGTACGCCTGCCAGCAGGCGGTCCACGCGGCGGGACTCCTTCTTCATCAGGGTGCGCAGGCGGTTCTCGTTGCCTTCACCAACCAGGATGACGCCTGGTAGGCCAATCACGCGGTGCACGGTATCCATATGGGTGTTGGCCTGCACGCCGGTCTTGGTGATCCACACCATGCCGATGGTGTTGCGCAGGTTCTCCAACGTCCAACCGGCAACGCCCGGGGTATCACCGACCTCGTCGTACATCGAGCGCTCCAAGCGGCGGGTGAACATCCACATCGCCAGCACGGTACCGAACGCCAAGCCGAGCGCCAGCATGTACCACTGGCCGCCCCAAATGAGGCCGATCAAGAAGAAAAGCAGACCCATGCCAAGCAGGCAGGCCAGCATAATCGGGATGAGCTTCTTATCCCGCTTGCGCTGAATCTGAAACGCCTGCCAAATCTGGCTACGTGTCTGCTTTCCCTTTGCGCGCTTCGCGGCGCGCTCCTGCTTCTTCGCAGCCTTCAGGGCTGCCTTATCCTTCGACTGAGCCATGCCGTCAACTCTATGTCACGAACATGGCCGGACCAAAGTGGCCAAAGCGGGTTAGGAACGTGTTGCTACCGGGTGATCCTTCGAAGCACCGTACTTCTCCAGGAGCGTCGAGGCTTCCTGGGCAGTGTCGCCCTTCGAGGTTTCCGCCAGGTGGCGCAGGTTTTCCGGCAACTCCAGGCCGCGGTGCTCCATCGCCTCGACGTAGAGCTTGCCCGCGCGGTATGAGGAGCGCACCAGTGGACCCGACATGACGGCGCCGAAGCCCATCTCGTAGGCCGCGTCGCGGTACTCGATGAACTCTTCGGGCTTTACCCAACGGTCGATCGGGTGGTACATCGGGCCGGGGCGCAGGTACTGGGTGATCGTGATGATGTCAGTGCCGGCGTCAACAAGGTCTTGCAGCGCCTGCATGACCTCTTCCTGGGTCTCACCCATGCCCAGGATCAGGTTGGACTTGGTGATCAAACCGAAGTCGCGCGCCTGGCGGATGACGTCCAGAGAGCGGTCGTAGCGGAACGCCGGGCGGATGCGCTTAAAGATGCGCGGGACCGTCTCCACGTTGTGCGCGAAGACCTCCGGACGAGCTTCAAAGACCTCCTGGAGCAGATCCGGCTTGCCGGAAAAGTCCGGGGTGAGATTTTCGACGCCAGTATGCGGGTTGAGCTCGTGAATCTTGCGCACAACCTCCGCATACAGCCACGCGCCCTCATCCTCGAGGTCGTCGCGGGTCACACCGGTGATGGTGGAGTAGTTCAGGTTCATCTCGCGAACTGACTCCGCCACACGCTGTGGCTCGTTGACGTCGAGCGGCTCGGGCTTCGCCGAGTTGATCTGGCAGAAGTCACAGCGACGAGAGCAGTTCGCGCCACCGATCAGGAATGTCGCCTCGCGCGACTCCCAGCACTCGTGAATGTTGGGGCAGCCGGCCTCCTGGCACACGGTGTGAAGGGACGCGCCCTTCACCTTCTTTTTCATGTCCTCGTACTCAGGGCCGGTCTTGACCGCGTTGCGGATCCAACGCGGTTTCGACTCGATAGGGGTCTGGGCGTTGCGTTTTTCTACGCGAAGTAGTTTGCGTCCTTCTGGTGCAATAGTCACGCCGTCCACCGTAACGGACAGCCCCTCCAAAGTCGAGGTTTAATGGGAGGCTCGCCTTACATCTCGACGTTTGAGCCCCTTCGTCGGATCCGGTGCCGAACCAAAGCTGTGGTCGGCCACCACGAGCTCGCCTGCAAGGGCGCGCTTGAGGGCGTCGAGCAGCGGAGCGGTCATCTCCTTAGGCGTGACGTCGCGGCCAAGCTCCAGGCTCATCGTGGTCACGTCGGCGTCGTCGATGCCGCACGCAACGATGTGGCCGTAGTGCTCCAAGGTGTTGTCGCAGTTCAGCGCGAGCCCATGCATGGTCACTCCGCGGGTGATGCGGATACCCAGCGCCGCGATCTTCCTATCGCGGTGCGACGCCGAGCTATCCGCCGCGTCGACGGTTTTTGGCACCCAGACGCCGGAGCGGCCGTCGATACGCCCGGCGGCATGTACCCCCGCCTTGCGCACCGTTTCGATGATCGCCTCCTCCAGGCGGCGCACGTAGTCCACGACGTCTACCGGCTGGGCAAGCTTGATGATGGGGTAAAGGACAAGCTGGCCCTCGCCGTGCCACGTGATGCGTCCTCCGCGATCAACGTCCACGACCGGGACCGGGTACGACGGATCCGGCAAGTCCTCCGGCTGGGTTCGCTTGCCCGCGGTAAACACCGAGGGGTGCTGCAGCACCAGCACCGTGTCCGGGATCTCGTCTGCCGCTCGCTGCTTGGCTAAGTCCGCCTGGAGGTGCCAGGCCTCCTCATAATCAACGAGCCCCAGCTCGCGCACATCAATAGGCGCGGCTGAGGCCCGAATGGACTTGTCGGCAGGGAAGAACGGATCGCGTGGAGCTGTCATGCCTGCCAACGATAGTCGCTAGTTTTCGACACCGTTAGCGGCAGCGTACTCATCTGCCGTCATCAGCGGGCCGACCTCCTCGACCTCAACCTCGAAGAGCCAGCCGGCGCCGAACGGGTCCTCGTTAATGGCCTCGTAGGCGCCGTCGATGTCTTCGTTGACCGCGGTGACCGTGCCAGTGACCGGTGCGTACAGGTCGGAGACCGACTTCGTCGACTCGACCTCGCCACAGGTTTCACCCGCCGTGACCTGGTCGCCGACCTGTGGCAGCTCAGCGAACACGACCTCGCCGAGGCGATCCGCCGCAACGTTCGTGATGCCTACGCGCACCTTGGTGCCAGCAGCGTCCTCAGGGCGAGCGTTGATCCACTCGTGATCCTCCGAGTAGTAAAAATCAGGGTTCAAAGACATGATTACTTGTCCTTTCGGGAATAGAACGGTGTGTCCACAATAGTAAACGGATAGCGGCGGCCGCGGATATCAATCTCAACATCCGTGCCAACCTCGGCGTGCGCTGGGTCGATGTGTGCGAGCGCCACCGGACGCTGCAGCGTGGGCGAAGGCTGCCCGGAGGTGACCACGCCGATGCGCGTATCGCCCAGGTAAATCTCGGCACCCTCGCGAGCAGCGCGACGCTGCTCCGACGACAGCCCGGCAATAACCACCGACGGCTCGCGGCTGACAAGCGCGTCCTTGCCCACGAAGTCCGCCTCTTTCTTCGCAAACGCGCGGCCCATCCCGGCCTCGACCGGAGTGATCTCGCGGGAAAGCTCGTGGCCGTACAACGGCATCGACGCCTCGAGCCGCAGGGAGTCGCGCGCAGCCAGGCCGCACGGCGTCGCGTTCGGTGCGAGCGCGTCCCAGATCGCGCGGGCGTCCTCGCGGTCGCAGTAGAGCTCGAAGCCGTCCTCGCCGGTGTAGCCGGTGCGAGCGACCAGCACGTCGCAGTGACCGAAGCGCATCGGTGCCGCCGAGTAGTACGCCAAGGCACCGGCGTCGCCGTCGAGGTGCGAAGCGATCGTCGATAAGGAATCAGGGCCCTGCACCGCAACAAGCGCGACGTCCGCGCTACGGTTCGTCAGCTCTACATCGAAGCTTGCTGCGCGCTCCTGAAATGCCTCCCACACCGCGGGCGTGTTGCCAGCGTTCGGCACGACCAGGAAGTGATCGTCTGCGAGGCGGTAGGAGATCAAATCGTCGATGATGCCGCCATCTTCGGCCACAATCATCGAGTACTTCGCCTTGCCAACACGCAACGTAGACAGCGTGGAAATCAACGTGTAGTCCAAAAACTCCGCAGCCTGGGGGCCGCGTACATCAATCTCGCCCATGTGGGAGAGATCAAAGATGCCGACGCGCTCGCGCACCGCACGGTGCTCCGCAAGCTCGTTGTCGTACTTCAGTGGCATGTTCCAGCCACCGAAGTCCGTAAAGGAAGCACCAAGCTCCTCATGCGCTGCAAACAAAGGGGTCTCAGCCATCACAATCACTCCTTACTTTTCCGCACTCGCTGAACTTTCAGAAATATCAAACGCCTCCGGCGGCGGGCAGGAGCACACCAGGTTGCGGTCGCCGTACGCCTCATCAATGCGGCGCACAGGCGGGAAGTACTTCTCGCGCACCAAGCGCTCTACCGGGTAGGCGGCCTGCTCGCGGGAGAACTCGTAGTCCCACGCGGTGCTAGCGACGCTGTGCGCGGTAAACGGCGCATGGTGCAGGACGGAGGCCTCGTAGGACACCTTGCCGTCGATGATCTCTTGGATCTCCGCGCGGATGGAACGCATCGCCTCGATGAAGCGATCCAGCTCGTCCAAATCCTCGGACTCGGTCGGCTCCACCATCAGCGTGCCCGCCACCGGGAACGCCAGGGTAGGGGCGTGGAAGCCGTAGTCCACCAGGCGCTTCGCCACATCCGCCGCGGTCACGCCCGAGCGGTCCGTGAGCTCGCGCAGGTCCAGGATGCACTCGTGGCCCACCAGCCCGTGCTCGCCGGTGTAGAGGATCGGGAAGGAATCATGCAGCTCGTTCGCTACGTAGTTCGCCGCTAGCACCGCATGCGCAGTTGCGGATGCCAACCCCTCCGCACCACTCATCGCGATGTAAGACCACGCGATCTGCAGCACGCCCGCCGATCCGAACTTCGCCGCGGCTACCGGCACACCCTCACCAACCGGGGCAGGGTTGGCCGCGTGCGTTGGATCCACGTTCGGGTCCGTCGGCAGGAACGGAATCAGGTGCTCCGCCACACCAATCGGGCCGACGCCCGGCCCGCCGCCACCGTGCGGAATCGTAAACGTCTTATGCAGGTTCAGGTGAGACACGTCGCCACCGAAGTCGCCCGGCCGCGCAAGCCCAGTCAACGCGTTCATATTCGCGCCATCGATGTAGACCTGGCCGCCCACCGCGTGGACCTTCTCTGCGACCGCCTGCACCGTGTCCTCGTACACGCCGTGCGTGGACGGGTAGGTGACCATAATCGCCGCTACGTGCTCGCCGTGCTGCTCAAGCTTCGCATCCAAGTCAGCCAGGTCGATCGAGCCATCCTCCGCAGTCTTCACGACGACCACCCGAAGGTTCGCCAGCGTCGCCGACGCAGCGTTCGTACCGTGCGCCGACGCCGGGATCAAGCAGATGTCACGGCCATGGTCACCACGGGAAACGTGGTAGCGGCGAATCGCCAACAGGCCAGCCAGCTCGCCCGTCGCTCCCGAGTTTGGCTGCATAGATACCTCGGCGTATCCGGTGATTTCGACAAGCCAGGCGCGGAGCTCGTCGATAAGCTCCCTCCAACCAGCCGTGAAGCGATCCGGTGTGTACGGGTGCACGTTCGCGAATGCTGGCCACGTGATGGTCTCTAGGCCCGCGGTCGGGTTCAGCTTCATCGTGCAGGAACCCAGCGGGATCATCGTGCGATCCAGCGCGAGGTCCTTGTCGCCGAGCTTGCGGATGTAGCGCATCATCTGCGTCTCAGAATGCACCGAGTTGAAGTTCGGGTGCGTCATGAACTCCGTTGTGCGGCGCAGCGCCTCGGGCAGCGCGGACGGCGCCTCGTGAGCAACCGTGTCGACACCGAAGCCAGCGAGCAGCGCCGCGAGGTCGTCCTCCGACGTGTCCTCCCCGAAGGAGACACCCACCGTGGTCGCGTCAATCGGGCGCACCAGGTAACCGGCATCCGCCAAGTGCTCGCACACTGCCTCGGAGCTGTCCACGACGACGGCCACCGTGTCGAAGAACGCGTCGTGCTTGACCTCGATACCCGCGTCACGCAGGGACTTGGCGAAGCGCGCCGCCCAGTCATGCACCTGAGCAGCGATTGCCTCAAGACCGCGTGGGCCGTGGTACACGGCGTACATCGACGCTGTCACCGCGAGCAACGCCTGCGCGGTACAGATGTTGGAGGTCGCGCGCTCGCGACGAATATGCTGCTCACGGGTCTGCAGCGCCAGGCGGTAGGCAGGAGTGCCCTCCGCGTCCTTCGACACACCCACCAGGCGGCCCGGTAGCTGGCGCTTCATCTTCTCCTTGACCGCCATGTACGCGGCGTGCGGGCCACCGTAGAACAGCGGAACGCCGAAGCGCTGCGTGGACCCGATCGCGATATCCGCGCCAAGCTCACCAGGGGACTCCAGCAGCGTCAGCGCAAGAATATCCGCATCCACCGCGACCAAGCCCCCGCGCTCGTGCACCGCCTCGACCACCGCGCGAGGATCAACCACGTCGCCCTCGGTGCCGGGGTAGGCCACGATGGCACCCACGAGGCCCTCTCCCACGACCCCCTCACGCAGGTCAACGACCTCCACCTCGAGGTCAAGCGTGCGAGCACGCTCCGACGCGACCCGCAACACCTGCGGGTGCAGGCGCGCATCCAGCAGCACCGTCCGACCCTTGCGCACTGCGCGAGCCATCAAGCCGACAGCCTCCGCAGCCGCCGAAGCCTCATCCAGCAGGGAAGCGTTCGCAATGTCCAGGCCGGTCAGGTCCTGCACCATAGTTTGGAAGTTCAGCAGTGCCTCAAGACGACCCTGCGAAATCTCAGGCTGATACGGTGTATACGCCGTGTACCACCCAGCATCCTCGACCACACCGCGCCGAATTACCGGCGGCGTCAACGTCGACGAGTACCCCTGGCCGTAGAACGCCTTGAGCACCTCATTTTTCGACGCCAACTCCCGCAACCGATCCTGCGCCTGGTATTCCGTGAGCGGGGCAGGAAGGTCGAGCGGCCGTTGAAGTAGCAGATCGGCGGGGATAGCGGCAGTGGTCAGCGCCTCGAGTGAGTCGTAGCCGACTTTCGCGAGCATCGCCTCCGTTTCCTGCGTGTCCGGACCGATATGGCGGGTGATGTAATCCAAGATCTACTCCTTTGGTAGTTCTGAACCTGATGTCGTGAATAGTCTACGGGGCAAAACTGGCCTGGGTCGGCCAGTCAGCTGAAAAAATGCAGAGGTGAAAACAGCGGTGGCCCCAACACCGTATTGGCATTGGGGCCACCGCTAAGATTCCTCATCTTGACCTGTTTTAGAGGTCTAGGTCGTCTTCAAAGTCGCCGGTTTCGATGCGGTCCTTGATCGTGGTGACGAAGCGGCCTGCATCTGCGCCGTCGATCAGCTGGTGATCGTAGGTGAATGGCAGGTAGCACATCTGGCGGATCGCGATGGAGTCGCTACCTTCCTCTGTAACGATGACCGGGCGCTTCTCAATCGCCGCGGTACCCAGGATGCCTGCCTGTGGCGGGGTGAGCACCGGCGTATCTAGCAGTGCACCTTCGGAACCGATGTTGGTCACCGTGAACGTTGCACCAGACAGGTCGTCCGGGCGCAGCTTCTTGTTGCGTGCGCGGGTCGCCAGGTCGTTGATAGCTTGCGCGATCTGCGCCAGGTTCAGGTCCTGTGCACGCTTGATCACCGGCACGAGCAGGCCCTGTGGCGTATCCACTGCGACACCAATATTGACGTCCTCGTGGTAGGTGATCTCCTTCTTCTCCGCATCGTAGGACGCGTTGACGTTCGGGTGGGAGACCAGGGCCTCGGCCGTCGCCTTGATGAAGAACGCGAGGTAGGTGATGTTGGCGTCGTGCTTCTTGATGAACTCCGGCTTCACGCGCTTGCGCAGCTCTGCGATGCGGGTGACGTCGACTTCCTGAACGTGCGTCAGCTGAGCTGTGGTCTGCAGCGACTCGACCATCTTCGCAGCGGTGATCTCGCGGATGCGGTTGACCTTCTGAGTGGTGCCGATCAGCGACTGCTTCTCCGGATCCACGGACTTGGTGGACCAGTTGGAGCGTGCGCCCTTCTTTTCCTCGGACTTCGGAGCCGATGCCTCGGCCTTGTCGTCGGATCCACCCTTCGCTGCAGCGATCACGTCCTGCTTGCGAATGCGACCACCAACACCGGTGCCCTCGACCGTGGACAGGTCAACGCCGTGCTTTTCCGCAAGCTTGCGCACGAGCGGGGTGACGTACGGGAGGGAACCGTCGGACTTGTTCACCTTGGTCGAAGCCTGCTGTGCTGGCTTGTCTTCCTTCGGCTTCTCTTCCTTAGGCTCCTTGGCCTTCGGGGCTTCCTTTGGCTCCTCTTCTTCCTGAGGCTCTTCCTTTGGCTCCTCGGCCTTCGGAGCTTCCTTTTCTGCTGGTGTTGCGTTGGCGTCGCCGATGCGGGCGATGACTTCGCCGACCTCGACGGTGTCGTCTTCCTCAGCGAGAATCTCTACGAGCGTGCCTGCGACAGGGGAAGGAATCTCAGTATCGACCTTGTCGGTGGAGACCTCGAGCAGTGGCTCGTCGACCTCGAC